>JBKPFE010000123.1:0-5688 GCA_046728705.1 Actinomycetota bacterium | reverse complement strand
CTCGTTGTTGTCAACCAGACGCGCGTGATCCCGGCCCGGCTGCGGCTACGGCGAGCGGGCGGGGGAGAGGCGGAAGTGCTGCTGCTCGAACGCGTCGGCCCGGATGGAGTCTGGGAGGGGCTGGCGCGGCCGTCGCGCCGGATGCGGGTGGGGCAGAAGCTCGGGCCGGTGGAGCTGCTCGAGCCACTCGGCGAGGGCCGGTGGCTGTTGCGGCTGGAGGGCCCACCGGCGGGGGAGACGCCGTTGCCGCCCTACATCACGGAGCCGCTCGACGACCCGGAGCGCTACCAGACCGTGTATGCGCGGGAGGAAGGCTCGGCGGCGGCGCCGACGGCGGGCCTGCACTTCACGCCCGGGCTCCTGGCGGAGCTCGATGTCGCGCGAGTGACGCTCCACGTCGGTCTCGACACCTTCCGCCCGGTCGAGACGGAGACCCTGGCCGAGCACCGGATCCACAGTGAGCGCTACGAAGTGGCGCCCGCCGAGTGGGAGCGGATCCGCGCTGCCGAGCGGGTACTGGCAGTCGGGACGACGACGGTGCGCGTGCTCGAGACGCTGGTGCGGGGCGCGCCGCTCTCGGGCCGCACCGACCTCTTCATCACGCCCGGTTTCGAGTTCCGCCGGGTCGACTCGCTGCTGACGAACTTCCACCTGCCGCGGTCGACGCTCCTGGCTCTCGTGATGGCGTTCGCGGGGATCGAGGAGACGCGGCGACTGTACGACCTCGCGATCGCCGAGCGCTACCGCTTCTACTCCTTCGGCGATGCGATGCTGATCCGATGAGCCAGGTCCGGGGGCCTGGCCCCAGGACATGACGTTTCGAGTCACGGCGACCGACGGAGCTGCGCGCGCCGCCGTCCTCCAGACGGCGCACGGCGAGGTACCGACGCCGGCGTTCATGCCCGTGGGTACGAAAGCCTCCGTGAAGACGCTTCACCCGGACGAAGTGCGCGCGCTGGGCGCCCACATCCTGCTCGGCAACACGTACCACCTCCACTTCCGTCCCGGAGACGAGCTGATCGCCGAGCTCGGCGGGCTGCATGCCTTCATGGGCTGGGACGGCCCGATTCTCACCGACTCAGGCGGCTTTCAGGTCTTCTCGCTCCTCGACACGATCCTCGCCGTCGACGACGACGGCGTCACCTTTCGCTCGGTCTACGACGGCTCGCCGGCCAGGCTCACGCCCGAGTCGGTGGCGCGCATCCAGGCCAACCTCGGCTCCGACGTCGCGATGTGTCTGGACGTCTGCCCGCCCGCCGGTGTCTCGCGTCACGAGCTCGAGGAGGCTGTGCGCCGGACGACCCTCTGGGCGCAGCGGCAGCGCGCTGCGCCCCGCGCGCCGGGCCAGCTCCTGTTCGGGATCAGCCAAGGCGCGTCCGATCCCGACCTCCGCCGTCGGTCGATCGACGACATCACAACGCTCGACTTCGACGGCTACGCCCTCGGCGGCCTAGCGGTCGGCGAGCCTCGACGCCTGACGCTCGACGCCACCGCCTGGGCCACGCCGCTCTTGCCCGAGGACCGCCCTCGCTACTTCTTGGGCATCGGCGACGCCGAAGGGATTCTCGCGGTGATCGAACGTGGGATCGACATGTTCGACTGCGTGCTTCCGACCAGAACCGCCCGCACGGGATCCGCCCTCACCTGGGAAGGACGGCTCAACCTGCGCAACGCGCGCTTCGCCCGCGATCCGAACAAACTCGACGAGGACTGCGAATGTCCGGCATGCAAACGGTTCTCGCGCGCCTACATCCGGCATCTGATCAACCAGGAGGAGCTGCTGGGCCTCCGCCTGCTGACTTTGCACAACCTTTACTTCGTTCTCGACGTCACAGCTCAAGCGAGGACCGCGATCGAGAACGGCGACTTGGCATCCTTCAAGCTCCGGGCGCTCGAGCGTCTGGCAACCTCGGACCTGATCGCATGAACGCTGGACCTCTCATCTTCCTCGCCGCGCTGATCGCGCTGCTCTGGTTTGTGCTCATCCGCCCACAGCGGCGGCGTCAAATGGCGCATCGTGAGCTGATCGCCGAGCTCGCCCCGAATGACGAGGTGGTGACGGCCGGCGGCATGTTCGGCAAGGTGCGCTCGATCGCGGACGATCACGTTGTGGTCGAGATCGCTGCCGGAACCGAGGTACGCATCGCCAAGGAAGCGGTCACCGGGGTGCGTCAAAAGGACCAAAAACCGGCCGCCGAACCCGAGTACCGCGGCTAACCTAGGCCGGCACGCATGGCAACTCGTCGCTCGAATCTCATCCTACTCGCGCTCACGCTGGCCGGGGTCCTCGGGATCCTCGCACTCGCGCTGCCGCCGTCGCCGCTCTACCAGGCGCCCAAGCTCGGGCTAGACCTCCAGGGCGGCCTCGAGATCGTGCTGCGCGCGGTCCCGCCGAAGGACCACGCGATCACGGAAGAGGACATGGACCGCTCGGTGGAGATCATGAGGTCGCGCGTCGACAAGCTCGGCGTCAGCGAGCCCGAGATCCGCAAGCAGGGCGAGGATCAGATCTCCGTCCAGCTGCCCGGCATCAGCGACCCCGAGCAAGCGGCTGGGTTGATCGGCAAGACGGCGCAGCTCTGGCTCTTCGACCTCCAGGCCAACATCCTCGAACCGACGGCCGGCGAACAGGGCCTGCTGCGCTACCCGACGCCGACGCCGAATCAGTTCGAGCTGCTCCAGCAGATCCAGTCGCGCGCCGAGAGGGGCACGCCCGAGGAGTACTACCTCGTCGATCCCAAAGCGAAGAGGGTGATCCTCGGTCCGGAGAACACGCCGCAGCGCTTGCGGCAACGGTGGCTCGGCCTCGAGCAGAACGCCGGCAAGACGTTCCCGAAGCGCTTCAAGCCCTACGGCGTCCCTGAAGGGGAGATCATCCTCAACTGCGGCGTCGGCGAGCGCTACTGCCCCGGCGTGAACGAGCAGGACCCGACGCGGAACTACTACTACCTGTTCAAGTTCGAGCCCGACAACGCCGAGCATCCCGTGCCGGAGATGACCGGCGCCGACCTCAAGCTCGACGGGACGCGCTCGGACATTCGCTCCGGCGAGGGCGCCGTCGTCCTGATGGAGTTCACGGACGAGGGCGGCGACAAGTTCCACGACATCACGAAGGAGCTCGCCGCGCGCGGGCGGATCGCTGCAGGATCGGTCGAGAATCCCCAGGATGCGCTCCAGAGCTTCGCGATCGTCCTCGACCGCGAGATCAAGTCGGCCCCGACCGTCGACTGGAACGACAACCCGGACGGGATCGCGGGCGGCGCCGCCGAGATCACCGGCATCGGGAACATCAGCGAGGCGAAGGACCTTGCGCTCGTGCTCCAGACCGGTGCTCTGCCGGTCGAGTTCGAGCAGATCGACCTGACCGAGGTCTCCGCGACGCTCGGGAAGGACTCGCTACGCGAGGCGATCACGGCTTCGCTCATCGGCCTGGCCGTCGTCGCTCTCTTCCTGTTGCTGATCTATCGCTTCCTCGGGCTCGTCGCGATCGTCGGGCTCGCTCTCAACGCCGCCTTCCTCTACGCCGTCATCCTGCTCTTCGACGTCACGCTGACCCTGCCGGGCTTCGCGGGGATGATCCTGGCGATCGGAGTCGCGGCCGACGCCAACATCGTCATCTTCGAACGCATCAAGGAAGAGGCCGCCGCGCGTAAGTCGGTTCGTGCCGCGATCTCGTCGGGTTACCGGAAGGGCTTCGCGACGATCGTCGACGCCAACGTCGTCACGGCGATCACCGCCCTGATCTTGTTCGCGGTCGCGACCGGCGGCGTCCGCGGCTTCGCCTTCATGCTCCTGCTCGGCACCGCGATCTCGATCTTCACGGCCGTCTTCGCGACCAGGGCCTTGCTCGGCCTGCTCGCAGGCTTCCGGTGGTTCGACAACCCGCGGTTCATGGGCGCCAGCGCCCAGAAGATGGCGCGCTGGCAGATGTTCGACGCGGTCGGCAAGCGGCGGATCTGGTTCACGATCGCGGCCGTCCTGATCGCGATCTCGATCGGCTCGCTGATCTTCAAGGGCCTCAACCTCGGCATCGACTTCCGCGGCGGCTCGCAGATCACGCTCGCGACGAACCGGCCGACAGACGTCGCCGCCGTACGCCGCGAGACCGCGGAGCTCGTGGGCAACGCCGTGGTCCAGGGTCTTGGGACCGAGGTCTCCGGCGGCTTCCGCGAGTTCCAGATCAAGACCGAGCCGCTCAGCAACGCGGAGCAGCTCCGGCTCACCGCCTCGCTCGAGGGCGACCTCGGGGGTCAGGTCGAGGGCATCCGCAACGTCTCGGCCAGCTTCTCGCGCCAGATCCTGCGCGGTGCGATCTACGCCGTCCTGATCTCGTTCCTGTTGATCACGATCTACATCTCGCTGCGCTTCCAGTGGCGCTTCGCGGTGCCGATCCTCCGGACGATCGTGAACGACGGGGTGATCGCACTTGGGATCTATTCGCTCTCCGGCCGGGAGGTGAGCGCCGCGACGGTCGCCGCGTTCCTGACGATCATCGGTTACTCGATCTACGACACGATCATCATCTTCGACCGCGTCCGGGAGAACCTGCCGCTGATGCGGCGCTCCTCGATCAAGGAGATCATCAACATGTCGTTGTGGGAGACCGTCCGCCGGTCGCTGGCGACGACGATCATCACCCTCTTGCCGGTCGGGGCGCTCTACCTGTTCGGTGGCGCGGTGCTGCAGGACTTCGCCTTCGCGATCCTGATCGGCATCGGGATCAGCGCGTTCTCGACGATCTTCATCGCCGCACCGTTCCTGGCTGTCCTGCTCGAGCGCGCTCCGGAGTACAAGGGCCGAACCGAGCGCGCCGCGCGCCGGACCGAGGAAGAGCTCGAACCGGCCGTGAAGCTCGTTCCCGTCGGCGCAGCGGTGGATGGTGGCGACGGCGAGGCTCCTGTGCCGGCCGCGCCGGTGCCTGCTCCGCCGACGCCGGTCTCCTCCGGCGAATCGAAGCGCGAACGCCGGCGCCAGCGCCGGCGAGCGCGCCCGCATGGCAGAGCCCGATAGCAACGCCGGCGTCCGCGAGCTGCTGGAGCGGCTCGCCCTCACGGCCGTCGGCGCCGTCGCGCTGACAGCGGAGCGGGCCGATGCTATCGCCGAGGAGCTCGCCGAGCGAGGCCTCGCCCGCCGCGACGAGGCGAGGGCGGCGATCGAGGAACTGTCGTCGCGCTGGCGCGGTGATGCGACCAGGCTCAGCGAGAAGGCGGGCGCGACGCTCGACAGCCTCTTTCGGGAGCTGGGTCTCGTCACGAGGGACGATCTCGTCGAGCTCGAGCTGCGGATCGCCCAGCTCGAGCACCGTCTGAGCCTGCTCGAGGAGCCGGAGTCCGACACAAGGGAAACCACGCCGCCCGTGCAACACTGAGCCCATGGCTCAAGCGCCTCCCCGGAGCCTGGGGCGCATCTCCGAGATCGCTCAGGTCGCCGTCCGGCACGGCTTCGGCTACTTCTTCCAACGTAACCGGCTGAGCGACCTCCTGCCCGGCGACGGACAGCCCGCGGTCGACCAGCTTCCGTCGGAGCGTGGCCGCCACCTGCGCGAGCTGCTGGACGAGCTGGGGCCGACCTTCGTCAAGTTCGGCCAACTCCTCTCGATGCGGCCGGACGTGCTGCCGCCGGACATCATCGCCGAGCTGCGCGGGCTGCAGGACGACGTCTCGCCGTTCCCGTACGAGCAGGCGGAGG
>JBKPFE010000147.1:0-4820 GCA_046728705.1 Actinomycetota bacterium | reverse complement strand
CTGGTGAAGCGAATGCGCTCGATCCCCTCGACGGCGTCGCAGGCGCGGAGGAGCTCGCCGAAGTCGGTGCGGACGTCGGGGAGCAAGTCGCGGCCGTACGAGTTGACGTTCTGGCCGAGCAGCGTGATCTCGCGCACTCCTTCCTGCGCGAGCAGGGTCACCTCGGCGACCACGTCACTGGGGCGGCGACTCTGTTCCCGCCCGCGGACAGAAGGGACGATGCAGTACGCGCACTTGGAGTTGCAGCCCATCGAGACCTGCACCCAGGCCTGGAAGCGTCGCTCCCGGTGCATCGGCAGCTGTCCGGCGAAGGCGCGCTGCTCGAGCCCGAATCGACCTCGCGGAACGCCGATGCCCCCCGCGCCCAGCCACTCGCCCAGGTGCGGGATCGACCCCGGCCCGAAGGCGACGTCGACGAAGGGGTAGAGCGAGAACAGATGCTCGCGCTGCGCCTCGGCGTAGCAGCCGCCGACCGCGATCACTTTGTCGGGGTCGCGCTCCTTCAGCGCCCTCGCCTGCGCGAGGTGCGCGGCGAAGCGCTGGTCCGGCTTCTCGCGGATCGTGCAGGTGTTGAAGACGAGGACGTCGGCCTCTTCCTGCGCCTGCGTCTCCCCCAGGCCGAGCTCCTCGAGCATGCCCTTGATGCGCTCGGAATCGTGCGCGTTCATCTGACAGCCGAAGGTGGTGACGTGGTAGCGCTGCATCGCTCTCCGGAAACTGTATCGGGGCCGTTTCCTCCGCTTTAGCTTGTGACCTGTCCGCTGTAGGCTTGTCCGCGAAGTCCGGGGTCCTTCTGCAGCTGGAGGTCGCATGCTCTCCGTTCGTCCGCTTTTCGTTGTCGTCGTCTCCGCGTTGTCACTGCTCGCGCTCGGTGGAGGGCGTCTGGCGCCGGCTGAAGCAGTCAGCGCCGATCTCTTCTTCTCCGAGTACGTCGAGGGGACGAGCCAGAACAAGGCGCTCGAGCTCTTCAACGGCACGGGTGCGCCCGTGGACCTGACCGCAGGCGGATATGCGGTGTCGATGCACTTCAACGGCAACCCGACCCCAACGTTGACGATCAATCTGACTGGGACGATTGCGCCAGGCGACGTCTTCGTGCTCGCGCACAACGACGCCGATCCTGTGATCCGCGCACAGGCCGACCAATTCACGTCGGCGGGGATCTTCAACGGCGACGACGCCGTCGCCCTGCGCAAGGGGGCAGCGTTCGTTGACGTGATCGGCCAGATCGGGCTCGACCCCGGCACCGAGTGGGGCACCGGCCTCGCGAGCACCGCTGACAACACGCTCCGGCGCAAGAGCGGGATCGCCGGCGGCGACACCAACGGACTGGATCTATTCGACCCGGCGGCCGAGTGGGACGGCTTTGCCACGAACACCTTCGACGGGCTCGGCTTGCACGTGTCGGGCGGCGATGCAGCACCGCTCGTCACCTCGACATCGCCTGCCAACGGTGCGCTCGAAGTCACTTTCAGCGCGGACGTCACGGTCAACTTCTCCGAGCCTGTCGCTGCGGCCGCGGGCTGGTACACGATCTCCTGCTCGACCAGCGGGGTGCACACGGCCACGCAGAGCGGTGGACCGCAGAGCTACACGCTCGACCCCGACATCGACTTCAGCGAGGGCGAGAGCTGCACGGTGGCCGTGGACGCAGCGAAGGTCACCGACCTCGACCTTGACGATCCGCCCGACCAGATGGCCGCGAGCCACACGTTCAGCTTCACGACGATCCTGCGGGTGACGCAGATCGGCCAGGTACAGGGCGCAGCGCACCTCTCCCCGTACGCCGATCAGGCGGTCAAGGTCGAGGGGATCGTGACCACGCGGCGCACGGCCGGCGGCCGTGGGGTCTGGATCCAGGATCCGACGCCGGACGCAAGCGCCGCCACCTCGGAGGGCGTCTTCGTGTTCACGAATGCCACTCCGACGGCGGCGATCGGCAGTCATGTTCGGGTGGTCGGGTCCGTCAGCGAGTTCCGCCCAGGGGCTGATCCGGACAACCTGACGATCACGCAGATCAATGCCTCGAACGCGAACGTGACGACGCTCTCGACCGGAAATGAGCTTCCCGCGCCAACGGTGCTCGGGCTCGGCGGACGCCTGCCGCCGACCGAGGTGATCGACGACGACGGCGCTGGCAACGTCGAGGCCGGCGGCATCTTCGATCCGGCTGGCGACGCAATCGACTTCTACGAGAGCCTCGAGGGCATGCTCCTCCAGGTCAACGACGGGTCGGTGGTGGGCCCGACCCGCAGCTTCGGCGAGATCACGTTGCTTCCCGACAGCGGTGTGTGGTCGACGGGCCTACGGACGCCGCGCGGCGGGATCCTGCTCGGCGGCTATGTCGACCCGAACCCGGAGCGGATCACCGTCGACGACGAGATCCTGCGTGATCTGGCGCTTCCGCCGCGGCCGCCGAAGGCGATGCCGGACATGAACGTCGGCGACGAGCTGACGTCGAGTGTCGTCGGCCCGGTCGACTACAGCTTCTCCAACTACAAGATCCAGGCGACGACGACACCCGCGTTCGTCTCGGGCGGCCTCGTCCGCGAGACGACTGATGCTCCCGACGCGAACCAGGTTTCCTTCGGCACATTCAACGTCGAGAACCTCGCCGGGACCGACCCGCAGTCGAAGTACGATCACCTGGCGAATCTGCTCGTCGACAACCTCCAGGCGCCCGACATCCTTGGGATCGAGGAGGTGCAGGACAACGACGGCGTTGCCGGCGGAACAGCGAGCACGGTCGTTGACGCAAGCGTCGCCTGGACGCGGCTGATCGCCGCCGTCCAGGCGGCCGGCGGGCCGCTCTACCAGTACCGCCAGATCGATCCCGTCGACGACCAGGACGGCGGGGCGCCCGGCGGCAACATCCGTGTGGGCTTCCTCTTCCGAGCCGACCGCGGCGTCAGCTTCGTCGACCGCCCGGGCGGCTCGCCGACGACCGAGACGACAGTGGTTGGAAAGAAGTACAAGCCGCAGCTCTCGGCCAGCCCCGGCCGGATCGGGACTCAGAGCGCTGCCTTCGTCGACACGCGAAAGTCGCTCGCCGCCGAGTTCGACGTGCGGGGGAAGACGGTGTTCGCGATCGTCAACCACTTCAGCTCGAAGGGCGACGACCAGCCCCTGTTCGGGCCGGCTCAGCCCCCGACGCGTTTCAGCGAGATCGCGCGGCACGGACAGGCGCAGGTCGTGAACCGCTTCGTCGACGCGATCCTCGCCCGAGACGACAAGGCGAAGATCGTCGTGCTCGGTGACATCAACGACTTCGAGTTCTCGGAGACCACGAGCATCCTCGAAGGCGGTGTCCTGACATCGCTCGTCAAGACGCTGCCGCCCGATGAGCGCTACTCGTACGTATTCGAGGGCAACTCGCAGGTGCTCGACCAGATCCTGCTCAGCGACCGGCTGCTGGAGCTGCCCTACCGGCCCGCGTACGACGTCGTCCACCTGAACTCGGAGTTCGCCGATGCGATCCAAGCCTCGGACCACGAGCCGTCCGTCGTGCGCCTGAAGTTCGGCGAAGAGGACTGAGCTACTTCGCGAGCTCGGTCGCCCGCGATTCGCGGATCACTGTGACCTTGATCTGTCCGGGATATTCGAGCTCCTGCTCGATGTCCCGGGCGATCTGGTGTGAGAGGAGCACGGCCTCGTCGTCGCCGATCTCGCCGGGCTTGACGATCACGCGGATCTCGCGGCCGGCCTGGAGCGCGTAGACCTTCTCGACGCCGTTCTTGCGCGCCGCGATCTCTTCGAGCGCCTCGAGCCGCTTGATGTAGTTCTCGAGCGTGTCGCCGCGCGCACCGGGTCGGGAGCCCGAGATCGCATCCGCGGCGATGAGCAGTACCGCTTCGACGGTCTGAGGCTGCACCTCGTAGTGGTGCGCGGCGATCGCGTGCACGACGGCCTCGGCCTCGCCGTAGCGGCCCGCGTAGTCGGCGGAGATCTGCGCGTGCGACCCCTCGACCTCGTGCGTGAGCGCCTTGCCGAGGTCGTGCAGCATGGCGGCGCGCTTCGCGGTGCGGCCGCTCGCCTCGAGCTCCATCGCCATGATCCCGGTGAGATGAACGACCTCGAGCGTGTGCTTGAGGACGTTCTGGCCGTAACTCGTCCGGTAGTGCAGGCGGCCCAGGATCTTGACCAGCTCGGGATGAAAATCCCCGCAGTTGGCCTCGAAGACCGCCTGCTCCCCCGCTGAACGGATGTGGTCGTCGATCTCGGCCTTCGACTGGTAGTACATCTCCTCGATTCGAGCCGGCTGGATACGGCCATCCTCGATCAGTTTCGAGAGAGTGAGCTTTGCGATCTCCCGCCGAATGCCGTCGAAGGACGACAGCACGACCGCCTGCGGCGTGTCGTCGATGATGATGTCGACCCCGGTCAGGTGCTCGAGCGTCCGGATGTTCCGGCCTTCCCGGCCGATGATCCGGCCTTTCATGTCGTCGGAGGGCAGCTCGACGACCGAAGACGTCGTCTCGGCTGCGTGGCTGGCCGCAACCCGCTGGAGCGCGTCGGCGACGAGGTTGCGTGCCCGCCGCTTGGCCTCGATCTGCGCCTCCTCCTCGAGCTGACGCACCCGCCGGGCGAGATCGTGGCGGATCAGCTGCTCCGAGCGTTCGAGGAGCTCTGACCTTGCTTCGCCGACGGTCAGGCCCGAGATCCGCTCCAGCTCCTGAACTTCCTGGTCCTTGGCTTCCTTGAGCTGCAGCTGGAGCTCCTTGATGTGGACCTCGCGGTCGGCCAAGCCCTGCTCGCGGCGAAGGAGCTCGGTCAGCTTGCCCTCGAGCTCGTCCTGGCGCGCGAGAACGCGCTCCTCGAGC
>JBKPFE010000376.1:0-2739 GCA_046728705.1 Actinomycetota bacterium | reverse complement strand
GAGACGCCGTAGGCGTCCAGGATCCGCTCGAGCTCCTCGTACTGGCCGCTGAAGCCGTCGATGTCCTGCCCGAGATGCACGTGCGCGTCGAAGATCTCGGCGCCGTCCGGCAGCAGGCGCCGCAGCTCCTCGTCGTAGCTCGCAAGCAGCTGCTGGGCGCGCGAAAGTGGCTCGTCCACGAGGGTTCAGTTTATTGAGGAGCGGGATATAGGATCGAGCACGTGAATGATGTCCTGATCTACGCCGACTCCATGAGCGACGCTTCGATGCGGCACGAGGTTCCGGTGCCGATCCCGGACCCGTTCCTCTACGTCGAGCGCTCGGGCGTACGGCACGCCGTCGTCACTTCGTTCGAGGTCTCCAGACTCGAGCCGTTGGGAATCGTCGTGCACCCGCACGAGGAGTTCGGCTTCGACGAGCTCATGGCGCAGGGCCTTCCGAGGCACGAGGTCATTACGCAGACGATCGAGAACGCGGTGGCGCAGCTGGGAGTCGAGGACGCTTTGGTGCCGCCCACCTTTCCGCTGGGGCTGGCCGATCGCCTGCGCGCCAAGGGCGTGGAGCTGAAGCCCGACCGCGAGCTCTTCGCGCAGCGGCGCCGGGTGAAGAACCAGACCGAGCTCGAGGGAATCCGCAGAGCGCAGCGAGGAACCGAGGCGGCGATGGCCGCGGCGCGCGAGCTCCTCCGTTCAGCCGAGGTCGCCGACGGCTCGCTCACCCGCGACGGCGAGCCGCTGAGCTCGGAGCGGATCAAGGCGCGAATCATCGAGGTCTTCAACGAGCACAACCTCGTCTCCGACGAGATGATCGTCGCCCACGGCGGCCAGGCCGCTTCCGGCCACGACATGGGCTCCGGACCGATCGCGCCGGGCGAGGCGGTCGTGATCGACCTCTTCCCGCGCGACCGTGAGACCGGCTGCTACGCGGACATGACGCGAACCTTCGTCGTCGGCGACGTCCCGGACGAGCTCGCGGAGTACCACCGGCTCGTCCACGAGGCCCTGCGGCGCTCGATGAAAGCCGTGAAGGCAGGTGCGGAGGGCCGCGAGGTCTACGTCCTCGTCTGCGACGTCTTCCACGAGGCCGGCTACCCGACGCAGCTCTCGAAGCAACCGGGTGAGGTGCTGTCGAATGGGTTCTTCCACGGGCTCGGCCACGGGGTCGGGCTCGAGGTACACGAGCCGCCCTCGCTCTCGCGCGACCCGAGCCAGCTGGTCGCGGGCGACGTGATCACACTCGAGCCGGGCCTCTATCGGGAGGGCTTCGGCGGCGTGCGACTCGAGGATCTCATCCTCGTCACCGACGACGGTGCTGAGAACCTCACCAACTTCCCCTACGATCTGACGCCGTGACTCGCGCCCCTGGACGCCGCACGCTCCTGCCCGGCGGAGCGGGGCTCCGCGCACGGCTGACGCCGCTGGCGGCAGGATGCTTCGCGCGCGGGGCTTGTCCGTGCTCTGATGCACTGTCGTGCGCCCCGCGCGCTTGCCTCCTTTGCCAGCGGCGCCCCAGGAGCGCGAGTTGACCGTCGAGGCGGGTCGCGGCGCCGCGATCGAGACGATGTTCCTCGAGGAGAGGCGCTATCCGCCCTCTCCGGAGTTCACGGCGCAGGCGAACGCGCAGCAGGACCTCTACGAGCTCGATTTCGAGAAGCTCTGGGCGAAGGAAGCCGAGCGCATCACCTGGTTCGAGCCCTGGACGACGCTGCTCGAGTGGGAGCCGCCCTACGCCAAGTGGTACGTCGGCGGCAAGCTCAACGTCTGCTTCAACTGCGTCGATCGCCATGTCGAGGCGGGCAAGGGCGGCAAGGTCGCCTACTACTGGGAGGGGGAGCCCGAGGGCGACCGGCGCCAGCTCACCTTCGCCGAGCTCCAGAGCGAGGTCGTCCGCTTCGCCAATGCGCTCAAGGCGCTCGGGGTGAAGAAGGGAACCCCGGTCGGGATCTACATGGGCATGATCCCCGAACTGCCGATCGCGATGCTGGCTTGCGCCCGGCTCGGCGCGCCGCACACGGTCGTCTTCGGGGGCTTCTCCGCGGAGTCGCTCGGCGGCCGTCTCCACGACATGGAGTGCGAGCTCCTGATCACGCAAGACGAAGCGTGGCGTCGCGGCGCGACCGTGCCGCTCAAACGCAACGCCGACGAGGCGCTCGAATCGTCGCCGACCGTGAAGCAATGCGTCGTCCTACGTCGAACTGGCGGCGAGGTGGAGATGCAAGACGGCCGCGACCTCTGGTGGTACGACCTGGTGGAAGGGCAGCCCGACGATCCCGAGTCGTCTCTGCCCGAGCCCATGGACTCCGAGGACCTGCTCTACCTGCTCTACACGAGCGGGACGACGGCGAAGCCGAAGGGGATCGTGCACACGAGCGCCGGCTATCTCGTCGGCGTCGCGTCGACGCATCACTACATCTTCGACATGAAGCCGGACTCGATCTGGTGGTGCGCCGCCGACATCGGGTGGGTGACGGGGCACAGCTACATCGTCTACGGGCCACTCGCCAACGGAACCACGGGCGTCATCTACGAGGGCACGCCCGACTACCCCGACAAGGACCGCTGGTGGGCGATCATCGAGCGCTACAAGGTCGACGTCCTTTACACGGCCCCGACGGCGATTCGCAGCCACATGAAGTGGGGCCCCGAGTACGCGGCCAAGCACGATCTCTCGTCGCTCCGGCTCCTCGGCACTGTCGGCGAGCCGATCAACCCCGAGGCCTGGGTCTGGTACCGCGAGCAC
>JBKPFE010000160.1:0-2021 GCA_046728705.1 Actinomycetota bacterium | reverse complement strand
GAGGTCGGCGATCGGCTGGAGGATCCCGCGCGGCCCCGCGCGGTTCGGCCCATAGCGGCGCTGCATGCGGCCGATCAGCTTCCGCTCGACGAGTGTCATGTAGGCGAAAGTGAGCAGGAGCAGGTTGACGATCACGAACGCCTTGACGGCGTCGATCCACCAAGGCTCGTTCACGGAACGACCTCGACCCGTGGCTCGAGCCCGCCGGCGTGCTCCTCCGCGATCCGGGCGACGCCGGCGGCGACGTCTTCGGCGAGCCGAGCCCGAAGACTCACGGAGGTGCCGTCGGAACGTACGTTCACTTGTTGGCCGTTTCTGATCCCGAGCCGCTCGACGTCGGAGCGGGAGAGCTCGACTTCGGGCTCGGGCCGCTGGAACTGGAGCTCCGGAACCCGCTCGACCGCCGGTCCGGAGAACAGCGGCCGGTAGGTGACGAGCCGCAACCCCTCGCCGTCGCCTGCCTCTTCGGGCCGTGTCCCGGGGTCAGACCCCTGGACCTGGCCGGCAGGGACGCTCTCGGGCAGCTCGGCCTCCTCGCCGACCTCGCCGTAGGGCCTCCCGCCGTAGACGATCTCCGAGACCTCCTCGAAGACCTGGGACGGGTACGGCGACAGTTCGACCCCGAACCGCTGGGCCAACCGCGCCATCACTGCCAGCTCGTCGGGCGCAGGCGGAATCGAGGCGCGGCGGAGCCGCTGTAGTCGCCCCTCGAGGTTCACGTAGGTGCCGTCGCGCTCCAGGTAGCTCGTCCCCGGCAGGATGAGATCCGCCAGCGGCGCCACCAACCGCCGGAACATCGTGATCGCCAGTACGGACTCGGCCTGCTCGGCCATCGCCCGCACGTTCGGGTCGGCGGCGGCCTCGTCTCCGGAGATGATCAGGAGCGAGATCGGCTCCGGGTTGTCCGCCTCCTCGTCGCCGGCCGCCGCCCACGCGTCGGCCACACCTCGCCCGTTCGCCGTCTGCGGCAGGTGGAACGCGGTACAGCCCAGCGACTGTGCCAGTGCGGCAACCTGCGCGCCACCGTCATCCCCACCCGACCAGACGAGCACGCCGCGTTCCGCCGCTCGCAGCCGCTCCTCGTCGACCCCGTAGAGGATCTCGGCGCCGTTTCTCCGAGCCAGCCTGATCCAGAGATCGACGATCGGGGCGCGCTCGGCAACAGGCTCGTCTCCCAGGATCGCGACGACATCGGCTTGGCCGATCGTCGACAGCGGCGCCCGAACGGCATCCAACGAGTCGTTGACCACTTCCGGGAGGACGGCGCAGTGCGCGCCGAGCCCCTGGCGGACGAACTTCCCGAGCGCGTAGGCCATCTCGACCGTTTCCGACCCGGACAGAGCGGTGACGATCCGGTTCCCGGCTGCGCGCAGCAGACGCTCGGCCTCGTCCAGCGCGTCCTCCCACGCGAGCTCCTCGTAGCGGGGGCGCCCGCGGCGGAGCGGATCGAGCACGCGATCCTGCGCCTGTAGGTGACCGTAGGCGAATCGGCCTTTGTCGCAGAGCCAGCCGCCGTCGACCTCGGGATGGTTGCGCGAGAGGATTCGCCTGACCCTGCCCTCGCGCGTCGTTGCGCTGATGTTGCAGCCCACTGGGCACATGCCGCAGACCGTCGGGACGTTCTGGATCTCCCACGGTCGCGCGTCGAACCTGTACGTCGTCGACGTCAGGGCGCCGACCGGGCAGAGTTCGATTACGTTGCCGCTGAAGCGCCCGCGGTAGGGCTCGTCCTCGAAGGTCGCGATCACTGAGAGCGCACCGCGGTTCTTGGCGATTAGATGGCCGTCCTCGGCAACCTCCTCCGAGAAGCGCGTGCAGCGGTAGCAGAGGATGCAGCGCTCGCGGTCGAGGGCGATCAGCGGGCTGATCGGAATCGGCTTGTCCAGCGTCCGCTTCGGGAATCGCATCCGCGTGTTCCCCGGCCCCCAGCGGAACGTGAGGTCCTGGAGCGGGCACTCACCGCCCTTGTCGCAGATCGGACAGTCGAGCGGGTGGTTGACGAGGATGAACTCGAGCGTCGC
>JBKPFE010000169.1:0-1555 GCA_046728705.1 Actinomycetota bacterium | reverse complement strand
GAGGACCTCGACGAGTTCCTCATTCGTGACCAGGAACGCCGCCGCGAGGCGGCCCTGCGGCCGCCGGCTCCGGCGGGCTGAGGCCGCGAACTAGACTGACCGGCGGCCGTGGACGACTACACGAGCAAGTACAAGGGCGAGCAGGTCGAGGTAGCCCTCTTTGGAGGCGATTACCAGGACGGTGTGCTGACCGCGTACTGCGCCGTCGACGACGTCGCCCACATCGAGCTCAACGGACACATCCTGATCCCGCTTCAGAACATCGCTTCGCTGCACTGCACCAGTCGCTGCGACGCGCCCGAACCGGACTGGCCGCCGCGCGGCTTCGCCGAGGACGAGCGCGAAGACGAGAACTGACCGCGGCGGCCGCGCTCAACATCCTCAAGGTCTGGCTGCTGCTCGCCGGCGCCTGCACGCTGCTCGGTGGGATCGGCTGGGTGCTGGGCGGGTACCGGCTGCTGTCGATCTTCGTCTTCTGTGGACTGCTCGCCGGCGCCGCCGTGTATTGGTACTCGGACCGAATGGTCGTGGGGCTCGTCGGCGCACGTCCGCTTGCCGACGCCGAAGGGCCGGCGCTGACCTCGGCCGTGGACCGCCTTGCCGCCCGGGCCCGTGTCCCTCGGCCGCGTCTCTATCTGATCCCCGACGGCTTTCCGCGTGCGCTCTCCGCGGGTCGCGGAGGTCGGGGGCAAACCATCGTCGTCAGCACGGGCCTGCTTGCGGCACTCCCCCCGGCCGAGCTCGACGGCGTCCTGGCCCACGAGCTTGCCCACGCGCAGCGGCGCGACGTCCTGGTCCAGACGACGGCCACGGTTGTCGCCGCAACGCTGCTCGAGCTGAGCAGGTTCGGCGGCTGGTTCCAACGTGCGCTGCTGTTCATCCTCGGCCCGGTCGCGTCTGCAGTCGTCCACGGCCTACTCTCGCCGCGGCGGGAGTTCGCCGCCGATCAGCGCGCCGCCGAGCTCTGCGATTCGCCGCACGGGCTCGCCGACGCCTTGGGACGCCTCGATCAGGCAAGCGAGCTCGTCTCGTTCGCCGGAAATCCGGCGACCGAGCCGCTTCATGTGATCGACCCGTTCGAGGAACGGGGCCTCGCGGGGTTGTTCACGACCCATCCTCCGGTCGGAGAACGGATCCGCCGGCTGCGCGCGCTCGACTCGCCGGACCAACAAGAAAGGGCCCCGAAGGGCCCTAATCTAATTCGGCGGTGACCTACTCTCCCGGGAGGTTGCCCTCCGAGTACCATCGGCGCTGGCGGGCTTAACTTCTCTGTTCGGAATGGGAAGAGGTGTACCCCCGTCGCTATGACCGCCGAAAATTGTGAGGTGAGGCGCTAGGCGCACACCTTCAAAACTCCATAGCGGCATCGGCTCGTGTTCAAAATCAAGACCTCGGGCAATTAGTACGAGTCCGCTTCACGCATTGCTGCGCTTCCACGGCCCGCCTATCAACGTGGTGGTCTCCCACGGCCCTTACTCCCTCGAGGGGATGGGAAGCCTCATCTCGAGGTGGGCTTCCCGCTTAGATGCTTTCAGCGGTTATCCCATCCAGACGT
>JBKPFE010000157.1:0-6949 GCA_046728705.1 Actinomycetota bacterium | reverse complement strand
GGACTCGGCGCGGTCGGCAGGCGTCTCCTCGTCCGAATGCTCGTCCGCTCGCTCCACGGGCGGCTCGCGGCGCACTCGCCCGTTGTCGACGATCGCGTTGCGCGCCACGGCGTAGAGCCACGGTGCGCCGGGCCCGCGTTCCGGCCGATAGCTTCGGGCTGCGCGCCAGACCGAAGCGAACGTCTCCTGGACGGCGTCCTCCGCGCGACCGCGATCCCCGAGTCGGCGGAGCGCTAACCCGAAGACCGGACGCGAGTAGCGTCGATAGAGCGCTTCGAAGGCGCTGCGGTCGCCGTTTCCGACCCGGCTGATCAGCTCCCCGTCGCTGACATCCGATGGCACGGGCTGAATGGTTGCGGCTAGAGCCGCGCGCGGCAAGCTGGCATCAACAAGCAGGACCGGTGCCGCAGCAGTCATAGCCCCTGGTTCTACGGAAGCGTGGCGCGCCCGGATTGGAGCAGCCGGCCGCCGTCGACCACGAGCGTCGTCCCCGTGACGAAATCCGCTCCGGCGAGAAAGAGGACCGCCTCGGCCACATCCTCGGGCGATCCGAGACGCCCGACCAGCGTTTCCGCGGCACGGCGCTCGACCTGATCTGGCTCCACCGCCACCGATCCCGGGGCGATCCCACAGACGCGCACGTCCGGAGCCAGCGCGCGGGCGAACACCCGCGTCAGCATCGCCTGCGCGGCCTTGGCGGCGCAGTGGGCCGCGAACGACGGCCACGCCTGATACGCGGCGACGTCCTCGATCATCACGACGACGCCTCTGGACTCGCGGAGAAGCGGCGCCGCCGCCTGCGTGACGAAGAAGCTGCCTTTCGCGGTCGCGCCCAGCGCCGCGTCCCAGTCCGGCTCTTGCACCTCCTCCACGGGCAACGGCGCGAAGCCCTCGCCGGCCGCGTTGACAAGCAGGTCGAGCCCGCCGAGGCGCTCGGCCGCCGCTCGCACGACGCTTCGTGCGCCGTCGGCGGTCGCAAGGTCACCGTCGGCGCGCCCCGCCGGGAACACATGCCACCCCTCGCGCTCGAGCCGCTCGGCGATCGCCGTGCCCACGCGTCCGGTCCCTCCCGTTACCAGCGCCCTCATAACGAAGGGAACTGTAAGGAGTTGTATGAAGTTGATTTGGATTGGCCATTTCTGGGATTCGGGGCGTCAAGCTTGGGGCATTAGCCGCTCATGAAGGGGGGTTCTCGGCACATGAGAAAGGCACTACTGCTTGCCGCCTCGATTCTCGGGCTTGCCGTGGGCGCAGTCGCACTGGGCGCCGTCACGAGGGTGGTGGCCATCAAGCCGAACGGATTCAGCCCGGCCACACGAACGATTCAGACGGGTGACAGCATCCGCTGGCGGAACGACGACACTGTCAACCACCAGGTCGTCGCCGACAACGGCCACTTCGCGTCGCCGGTCCTGAGGCCGCGGCAGTCGTACACCCGGTTGTTCAACACGGCGGGGACGTTCCGCTACCGCGACGCGCTCGAGCCGGCCGAGCGTGGAACCATCGTCGTCCAGGGTCCACCACCGTCCGTCTCGATTGCTGCTTCGGCCGGGGCGGTCTTCTATGGCGCCGGCATCAGGCTGACCGGATTCATCTCGTCGGGCGCTGCGAACCAGAGGGTTGAGATCTGGGAGCGCCCGTACGGTCAGGCGTCGTTTGCGAAGACCGCTGAGCTCATGACGGTGGCTGCCGGCGGCTACGACTGGTCGGATGTCCCGACCATCCTGTCCGAGTACCAGGCCAGGTGGGGCAACCGGACAAGCGCCGTCGTCATGGTCGGCGTCCGCCCGCGGATGACTTTGATCCGCCGCGCGCCGTGGTTCGTCACCTCTGCCAAGGCCCAGACGTCGATGGCCGGACGCTGGGTCTACGTGCAGCGACGCTCGTCGCTCAACCAGTGGGTGAACATCAAGAAGGTGCGGCTGGGTAGCTCCGGAGCGAGGCGCTTCAAGCTCGATCTCCGGCCCGGACGCAACGTCCTGCGCATGTTCATGACCACGAACCAGGCCGGTTCCGGCTACCTCTGGAGCCACAGCCCGACGCTGTTCATCCGCAAGCGATAGTCGGCTAAACGAGAGGCGGCGGAGCGCTATGCTCCGCCGGCTCTCGACCGTTTGAAAGGAGCCCCCTTGGCCACGCTTGCGTTCAGTCACGAAGAGATCGCTCCGCGCGAGCTGAAGCCGCGCCTCTACGAGCTCGACGGCATCTCGCGCGAGACGGTCGAGGCGCACTACAAGCTCTACCAGGGCTACGTCGCGAAGCGGAACGAGATCCTCGGGAAGCTCGGCGACGTCGATCTCGCGTCCGCGAACCAGGTCTACTCCGAGGTGCGGGCGCTCAAGGTCGACCTCACCTTCGCGATCGGCGGGATCAAGAACCACGAGATCTACTTCGAGCACCTCGGCGGTGACGGCGGAGACCCCGACGGCGCGATCGGCGACCTGATCGAGCGCGACTTCGGCTCGATCGCGAGCTGGAAGGCCGACCTGACTGCCACAGGGATGGGCGGACGCGGGTGGGCCTGGACTGCCTACGACTGGGACGAGGGCCGATTGTTCAACTACATCGGCGACACGCAGAACACGTATCCGATCTGGAACGCGACGCCGCTGATCGCGCTCGACGTCTACGAGCACGCGTACTTTCTCGACTACCAGACCGACCGCGCGTCCTACATCGACACGTTCTTCGCGAACCTCGACTGGACGACCGTCAACAATTGGGTGAATGGCTACGCCATTCCCCTTCGATGAGAGTCTCCCGACTTTCATCGACCCTATGAAGCCGGGCGCGGCTAGCGCCGCGCGCGGCCCAGAAGCGCAGCGGCGCTTCCTTCTCTAGGTGGCCTTAGCGGCGGAACCGCCACAGCCGGTTCCGCGGCGTCTATGAGGCCAGCCAGTCGCTCAGCTCGGTGTGACGCTCGAGCGGCTCGGTGCCGGCGAGTTCCTGCCGCAGCTCGCCGACGGTTCCGTACCGCTCGGCGACAACGTCGTGCGTGTGGATCGTCTCGAGGTTCACCTGCCGCGAGAAGAGGAAGTCGCCGTCGCCCAGGCCGGGGTACGCCTCGAGCGTGCCCTGCAACGCGAGCCGCACGGAGTCTTCCACGAAGCGCGGCTGGAGGTGGGCATGCTCGACGACGAACAGCTCGTCCGGCCGCTTGAGCACCTCGTACACGGGTGAGCTCATCGACGACTCGACGATCGAGACGAGCTGCTCGGCGTTGACCAGTTCCTCGCTCCCGACGAAGAGCGTTCCGCGTCCGCGCTGATTGTGGGTCGCGAGCGGCACGAGCTCGAGAATGCGCTCGACATCGTCCCCCGCGAACCCCGCTTCTAGCAATCGCGAGCTCGCCGCGCCGCGCACTAGGCCCTGAGCGCAAGGGCAAGCGTTGATCCCGGTCGCCTCGACGCCAACGACTCGTCGCACTCCGCGGCCACTCGCTGCGGCGATTCCGATCAGCGCGACCATCTCCTGGGTGGGCAGATCCGTGACCGGTGTGCGGCGTCCGATCGGATAGCGGGCGACGATCCGGGTCTCGGCCCGGCCTGCGCCCTGCCGCTCGACGACATGCTCGGCGATGTGCGCCGCCAGGTCCTCGATCAGGAACGCCTCTTCCAGGACGACCCGCTCGATCGCTTCCTCGAACACCTCCGGGAAGCGAGACATGTGCACGCCCTTCTGGGCGCTGTCAAGGTCGACCGCGCAGTCGATCTCGGCAGCGATCAGCTTCTCGGTCTCGCCGTAGCGAATCCGAATCGCCTTCGAAACGCCTTGAACGCCCGCGCGGGACAGGCCGAGCCGGACCTCCGGCTCCGAAGCCTGCAGATCGTCGAAAAAATGGCGTACCTCGGTCATCCATGCCAACCTAGCAAGGCAGTCGTGGCCTCCCAGTCGTTCGCCCAACTCGTCTCGCTCGCTTGCCATGACCTCCGAACGCCGCTCGCCACGGCTTCGGGCTTCGCTCACACGCTGCAGCGACTCGACCAACTCGGGCAGCCGGCCGACCGCTACGTCGAGATGATCAGCGCAGCGACGGATCAGCTCTCCGAGCTACTCGACCTGCTCAGCGCGGCCGCACGGATCGAGGCGGACCGGTTCGAGCCCCGGCTGCTCCGGACGAGCACGCGCGAGCTGGCGGATACAGCGGCCGCGCGGATCGAGGACGGCAGGGCGTCGGTCGAGGGGGACGGCGCCGAGGTTCAGGCGGATCCGGACTGGGGAGCGACGTCGCTGTCCGCCCTCGCGGAGGCGGCACGGCGGCACGGCGGTCTCGAGCAGATCACGATCACCGTTGCTGGGCCGACGATCTCGATCGCGCCGATCGTCGACGACGCTGGGGTGATCGCGGTCGGCGACGACCTAAGAGATTTCGCCGCCGCCGTCGGAGCTCGGGTGCTCCAAAGCGGTGGAGCCGTCGTCGAGCTCGACGGCGAGGCGCTCCGCGTCCGCTTTCCGCCCTCCTAAGGATTGAGCCTCTAATAGAACGAAGCCTTGTGCCGTCGGCCGCGCTGGGCGGCGCGAGGCCGTGTCCTCGGTCTCGCCCATATCCTCCGGATACGAACGAGACGCTGCGTCCTTGCCTCGCACCACCCATCGCCCCGACGACGAAGCGCCATTCAGCTAGAGGCTCTCATCGCAGGAGCCGCGACAACCGCCGGTCCTTGAGAATCCGCCCGCCGGTCTGGCAGGCAGGGCAGTAGTAGATCGTGTGCTCCTCGAAGTCGACCTGCGCGATCGGCGTCCCGCAGACGTGACAGGGCTCCGCGAGCTTCCTGTGCACGCGATACGTGCGCTGGTCGTTCGCGCCGCGCTCGCGAAGCTCGAGCCCGCGCGCGAGCTCGGAGTCGATCGCTTCGGCGAGGCGCGCCACCTGGGCCGGGGTCAGGTCTTGCGTCAGCGCATAGGGCGAGAGCTGCGCGTGATGGAGGATCTCGTTGGCCCACGCTCGCCCGATCCCCGCCACCACGCGCTGGTCGCGGAGCAGCGAGTGGAGACGGCGCGACTCCGCGGAGCAGATCTCGGCGAGTCGCTCGGCGCCGATGCCGTAGGCCTCCGGCCCGAGATGCTCCAGCTCGGCCTCGACCTGCTCGGGCGAGAGCAGCCAGACGCCGGCGCGTTTCTTCGCACCCGCTTCGGTGAGGACGAGCTGCGCGCCACCCTCGAACTCGAGTCGGAACGCAGGCTTCTTCGGACCGGCCTCCCCGGCGCGCAGGTACTTGAGCCGCCCTGCGGTCATCAGGTGGAGGAGCAGCACGAGCTCGCCGTCCTCGGTCGGAAAGAGCAGCCGCTTCCCGCGGCGCTCGACGCCGTCGAGGCGGCGACCCTCGAGCACGGAAAGCGGCGGATCGAAGGTCTTCAGCGTCGCGATGTGCGCGGGCCCGGCCTTCGCGATCGGGAACGCCTGGACGGGATCGTCCAGCTGCCGCCTCCACGCCTCCATCTCCGGGTACTCCGGCACTTATCGTCTCCCGCTCATGGAGCCGATCACGGTAGCCGTCCGCCGCGGGGAGACGGTTGAGTCCCGGCACCGCGTCCATGCCGTCGCCGTCCAGGATGGAACGGTGATCGCGGAGGCGGGCGAAGGCAGCCTCGTCACCTTCATGCGTTCCGCGGCCAAGCCGATCCAGGCGCTGCCGCTGACGCGGGCTTCGCCGGAGCTTTCCGAGGAAGAGCTCGCGATCGCCTGCGCTTCGCACCTCGCTCGCCCCGAGCAGCTCGCCGCGGTGCGCTCGCTGCTCGCCAGGGCGCCTGCCGGTGAGGACGAGCTCGAGTGTGGCGCGGTCGGTGACCCACCTGCGCCGATCAACCACAACTGCTCGGGCAAGCACGCCGGGATGCTCGCGCTCTGCCGCGCTCACGGCTGGGACTCACGCGGCTATCGCCTACCGGACCACCCATGCCAGCGCGCGATGCTCGCCGAGGTGGCGCGCGCCTCCGACCTCGCCGAGGACGAGCTCGAGACCGCGATCGACGGCTGCGGCGTCGTCACCTTCGCCCTACCGCTCGAGCGGATGGCGCTGGCCTTCGCGCGGCTGGAGCGTCTCGACGGCGGCGACCGGGTCGCGGCGGCGATGCGAGCTCATCCCGCCCTGATTCGCGGCCCCGACAGCGTCGACACAAACGTCATGCGCGCACACGAAGGCTGGGTCGCGAAGGGCGGGGCCGAAGGGCTCATGTGCGCCGCCGGTCCCCGCGGGCTCGGCGTCGCGCTGAAGATCGAGGACGGCAATGGAAGAGCGATCGGGCCGGCGGTCGCCGCGTTCCTCGCCAGGCTGGGCTACCCGGTCGAGAAGCTCGAGGACGCGACCGTCGAGAATGGCCGCGGCGAGGTGGTCGGGGAGATTCGAGCCGAATGACCTGTGTGGAAAAAAGTGTCGACCACCTGTGGAAGGCGTTGTAGTATCGGGCCGCCGGAGGGGAGCCGGGTCGACAGCCGGCTCTCTTCGTGCAGAGGTCGAACCTCCCCGTCCCAGCACGAGAAAGCGAGGCCCCACTTGCTTACGGTCGACATCTCGCTCCCCGACGTCGAAGAGCTCCACAAGCTCGTTCAGGAGGGTCAGGAAAAAGGGTTCCTCACGTACGACGAAATCGTCTCGGCGCTCGAGGAAGTCGAGCTGACGAAAGAGCAAGTCGAAGACTTCTACACGTATCTGATCGACCACTCGATCGAGCTCATGGAGGGTGAGCAGCACAAGCACCCGCCCCATGAGCAGCCGGCGCTCGCCGAGGAGGATGCGAACGCGAAGACGCCTAAGCTCGACCTGACCGTCGAGCCGTCGCTCGACTCGCTGCGCCTCTACCTGCGCGAGATCGGCAAGGTGCCGCTGCTCACCGCCGACCAGGAGGTCTATCTGGCGAAGCGGATCGAGCGCGGCGACATGATCGCGAAGACCCAGATGATCGAGGCGAACCTCCGCCTCGTCGTCTCGATCGCGAAGGGCTATCTCGG
>JBKPFE010000191.1:0-5433 GCA_046728705.1 Actinomycetota bacterium | reverse complement strand
ACCTCTCGGACCGGCAACCCACGTGGTCGCCGGACGGACGGCGGCTTGCCTTTGCGAGTGCTCGCACCGGGCTCTTCCAGATCTACTCGATGCGTGCCGACGGCAGCCGCCAGCGCAGGCTCTCGCACCAGGCAGAGGACTGCGAGACTCCTGCCTGGTCACCAAACGGGCGCTGGATCGTGTTCACGTGCCAGCTCGGCTATTGGAAGCTCGTGCGCATGCGTCCGGACGGGTCGGGCGAGCGCCGCCTGCTACCCGGGTATCCACTGACAGAGAGCTCGCCCACCTGGACGCCCGACGGGCTGATCGTGTTCTCTCGGGGTGCGAAGTCGGCACGCGGGCGCGGCATCTTCACTGCTCGCGCCGACGGCACGCGCCTCCGCCGGCTCCGAGCAAGCGGCGGGGATCCCGCCGTCTCGCCTGACGGTCGTCTCCTCGCCTTCACGTGGATGCCGGACGGCGCGAATCAGGAGCTTTTCGTGATGCGCCGAAACGGCACGGGAGTCAGGCAGATCACTGCTACGAGCGGCGTCACCGAATGGGGCCCCGACTGGCAGCGGGACTCGCGGTGATCTAGCGAGCCGACACGGCTGCTACTTCTTGGGCCCGGGTTCTGGCGTGGGAGGCGGCGCCGGCTTAGGAGTTTCCGAGGGCTTCGGCGTCTCCGTCCGGTGCGCCGGCTGAGGGGGCTTGGGGCGTGCGGGTCGGCTGTGTCCGATCTTCTTGCCACTTGCCGGCCGTGTTCGAGCTTTGGGCGCTGCGGGCTTCGGCTTCTCGGTCGGCGGTGCTTTGACCGTCGGCGTTGCATGCTGCGATGCACGTGCGAGTTTCGCCGCAGCCCTCTCTGTCCTTCCCGATGCCTTGGCCGGAGGCATGGGACGGGCCGGCAGCTCCTTGGTCTTCGCCTTGCCCGCCTTGCGCGCCGGACGATCACTTCGCGGCTGGGCTGGGGCGGGCCGATCGACCGGGACACTCGTAGCGGCGATTTGTGCGACCTGTGCGCTCCGCGGCGTCTCGTGGGTGATCGCGGTCTGTGCGGCCGTCTGCTCGGATCTCGTCACCGGGTCGGGTTTCGTTGCGACGCCGTAGCCGACGCCGCCGGCAGTCACTGCGGCCGCCGTGAGGGCGGCCGCCTTCGCGGCGAACCCGGCCGCAATCCCTGTGCCGCCCGCCCCGGCTGCAGTCGCGGCACCACCGCCGACCGCTCCGGACCCACCCGCCGCGACGGCGCTCGCTCCGAGGCCGGCCGCAGCCTGCTCTCCCCGGAACAGGAAGATGGAGGCGGGGACCGGCATGACCGAGAGCCCCTTGAGCAGCGCGCGCTGCCGTCTCTGCACGTCCGCGAAGCGCACGCAAACCTGGCACTCATGCAGGTGCGCCTTGAGGCGGCGCCCGACACGGCGTGGCAGGCGGCCGTCGAGGCGCCGCAGGACGGCCTCCTCCGCCTCGGTGCACGTGAGCGCCTCCTCGAAGTGTTCGGCCAGCGCCCGGCGCGCCCGGAAGAGCTGCCCTTCGAGCGCGCTCTGCGTGATGTTCAAGATCTCGGCGATCTCCGCGTACGAGCGTCCTTCGAACTCCCGCATCAGGAGTGCTGAGCGCTGAGCCGGCGGTAGATGCTGGAGCGCGCGTAAGACGTCGGCGAGGCTCGGATCGCTCCGCTCGGGGACGTTCTGCGCGAGCCGATCGTCGAGCTCCACCTCGAGCGCTTTCCCCTGCACGGACCGGAAATGCCGGCGCACCTCGTTGTGCGCGATCCGCATGAGCCAGTTCTCCGGCTTGCGCGGCTTCGTCCCCTGCGCGATCGCGCGGTAGGCGTTCAGGAACGTCTGTTGGGTGACGTCCTCGGCGTCCGCCTGGTTGCCGAGCACTGCGAACGCGTAGCGGTAGACGGATGCTGCATGGCGACGGTAGAGCCGGTCAAAATCGACGGTCCTGGCCACGCGGAGCAGGGCTGCCATCGCGCCAATAGTGCTTGCTGCGGTGGTCGCCCGCGGCCCTGCTTACGGAAATTTTACGAGCGAAGTTCGTGGGTTTCTCGCTGAAACGGTGTCTACCACTCAGGCCGCAGGCCTCGTCCCGATCAGTTCATGAAGCGTTTTCCTGTGTTCATCATCGTCGTTTTCGCCGAGGCCGCCTCGGCGGCGTTGTAGCAACTCCAAAACTAATGTCTGCGGCCCGAACTGCAATCCTCCTCGATCCGCATCCACTGTGGCTGGATGCGGTGCAGCGCGTGCTCGAGGGCGTCGGCGTCGATGTGAGCGGCAAGGCGACACAGCCCGAGCTGGCCCTCAAGCTCGTCTCTGAGCACAGGCCCGATCTCTTCGTCGCCGAGTTGGTCGCCAGTGAAAGCCTGCTGGAGGCAGCCGACACGATTCGCTCGGTGCACGAGCGCGCCCCGGGTGTTCGGGTGATCGCGTTGTCGTCCGTGTCCGATCCGGAGCAGATTGACCGCGCTTTTTCCGCCGGCGCGGTTGCCTACGTGACCAAGACCGTCCAGCCCGAGGATCTCGCCTCCGCCGTGCGCAACGCGTTCGAGCACTCTGTGTTCTTCCCGGGCAGGCGGAGTGCAGTCAAGGAAGAGACTCCGGCGCCTCCGTCAAAGGAGGCGGGCTCGCTCACACGCCGCGAGCTGGAGATCCTTGGCCTCGTCGCCGAGGGGCATACGAACGCACAGCTGGCGCGCATGCTGTGGGTGACGGAGCAGACGGTGAAGTTCCACCTCTCGAACATCTACCGCAAGCTCGGCGTCGCGAACCGGACCGAGGCGAGCCGCTGGGCGCAGCTCCACGGGATGCTGTCGCACGAGCGAGTTGCGAGCTAACCGGCGCAGTCGCCCGCGGCTAGTGCTTACGGAATTTTTACGAGCGAATTTCGCGGGTTTTTCGCTGAAACCGGGTCTACCAGTCAGACCGCCGGCCTAATCCAGCCACTGAAGGAGCAGCTCCCCGTGAAACTTTTCTTGTGTTCACCATCGTCGTCCTCGCCGCGACGGCCTCGGCGGCGTTCGCCGGCGGCGAGGGCGGCGCCCTGGGCAAAGAGCCGGGGGCGGGTCAATGCTGCGAAGGCCTGCAAGGCCCAGCTGGCGCTGTCGAAAGCCGACTTCCGCGCGACACACAACGGCAAGTCGTTCGGGGAGTCTACGGCAGGAATCGGAACGGCTGGAACGCTTACGGCAAGTGCGTCTCCTCGAGGAACAAGGGGACGTAGGGGGGAGCGGCCTGGAGCGCGTCGAGACCTCAGGGGTACTGGTCGCAGACGGCCGGAAGCCGAGCCTCGGCAGACGGCCCTGCGGAACGTCGCGATCGCGCTGGCCTCAGTCAGCGCCGTCGCGCTCCTGGTCGCCTAAATGGCTGAGAGCCCGCGAATGTGTAAGGGAGCTGTAAGAACGGCGTGTAAAGGAACTGCAAAACCCGTCAATTTCCCGGGAGACTTTTCCGCTGCCGGGAATACCTGGAAACGAATACAAACGCAAGGAGGTACGACGTGAAGCGTCTATTGATTGCGATCGCTGCCGCAGTGCCGGTGCTGTTCGCGGGTGTCGTGGCGGCCGCGCAGGGCGGGGAGGTTGCGACGCCGACCGTTACGCCGCCGAGCAAAATCACGATCTGCCACAAGACCGGTTCGGACTCCAACCCCTGGCGACGGATCACCGTCTCCAGCCGGGCAATGACGAAACCGAACTCGAAGTCGGGCATTGTTCTCCGTGGCCATCTCCGCCACGCTGGAGACGCAATCGTTGTCGGGACCGCCGCGTGTCCGTCGCCGACGCTGACGCCGGCGCCGACCACGACGCCGCCCACGAAGGTCACGATCTGCCACAAGACAAGCTCGACCACGAACCCATACCGGCGGATCACGGTGTCGAGTCGGGCGGTCACGAATCCAAACTCGCCGGCCGGGAAGGTCCTCCGCGGCCACATGGGCCACACCGGGGATATCCTGATGCCCGGCGCGGCGGCGTGTCCGTCGGGCACCCAGACCGACCAGGGCGTCAAGCTCACCGCGACCCTCGCGCCCGTGCAGGGAGCGAGCGGGTCGGGCAGTGCGACGGTCACGATTCAGATCGGCATGTCCAGGCTCTGTTCCACGTTGACGGTCACCGGCGTCGCGAACGTCACCGCGGCGCACATCAACCGCGTCTCCACCGGTGCGGACGTCGTTTCGCTGACGGCACCGACGACCGGCACGGCGAGCGGCTGCACGACCGTCGCGAAGGCGCTCCTACAAGAGATCGTTCGAAACCCGGACGCCTTTAACGTCAGCGTCGAGACGTCGACATACCCGAACGGTCAGGTTCAGGGCACGCTGAATAAGTAGCGACAGAACCGATCGACTACGCGAGGCCGGCGCAACCGCCGGCCTCGCTGTTTCTGGATCTCGACGGACGACCTGAGGAACCGGTGATACCCTGCCCCGCACTGGGCTTGCCTAGCGCTTGTCCACGAACTGCGCGAACCAGTCCAGCACGCGCGCGTACGCCAGGGCCGCAGCCTCCGGGTCGTACCGTGCTCCGGTGTCGTTGAGGAAAGTGACGATGTCGTGCACGAGGCCGGCCGCCTCGAGGGCCGCCTCGGCAAGTGGCCGCGTCTCGTTCACGCGCGTGTCCAGGCCGGCGTAGATCGCCAGCACCGCGGCCTTCGAGCCGGAGAGGTCGCCGTTCACGACGCGGGGATCGGGAACCTAGCGCGAACTATCCGAGCCGCTCGACCGAGTAGCCGTCGTCGCCGGCGACGACGAGAACGCCCGCGCCCTTCGCGAGCGGCGCCACGATCTCGCCGGTGAGCCCGAGGACCGCCGCCTCGTTCGTCGGGCTGTGGCCGACGACAAGCGCGCGGCCGCCGTCCGGCAGGCTGTCGAGGACGCGGCGCAGCGCGGCGCCGAGCCGCTCGGAGTCATCCGCGACGAGCTCAGAGTCAGCCTCGCGTAACGCCGGGAGGTCGCCGCTTCCCGCCTTCTGGTAGGCCGAGCGCCAGCGGTCCTCGAACTCCGACCGCAGGCCGCGCTCGACGACGACTCCACCCGGCACTTGCTGGGCGAGTGCCGCGAGGAAACACGCGAGCGTCTGCGTCGCGCGCTGGGCGCCGGTCGAGACGGCCAGGTCGTAGTCGCCGCTGAGGCGTGCGCCGATCGCCAGCGCGGCCCGCACGCCTTCGCCGGTAAGAACGTCGCCGTCGGCGTCGGTGTGCCGCCGGAGCTCGATCTCCCTGCCCACCGAGGCGACGCTAACAGCCGGCGTATCTGGGCATCTCGTTTACGCGAGCGCTACGATCGAGACGATGCCGTGCTGACCGTGTCGCTCCCGCGCGCCGAGCTCGAGCGCCGAGCGGCGGAGGCGCACGAGTTGCTCGGCGAGCGCTGCGTCGTGTGTCCGCGCGGCTGCAAGGTCGACCGACGCGCCGACGTCGCGGGCCTCTGCGCGATCGGGCGGCACGC
>JBKPFE010000089.1:0-3700 GCA_046728705.1 Actinomycetota bacterium | reverse complement strand
AGCTGGTCATCGATGCTCTCTTTTCGGTCATAGAGGCCGCCCGACGCAGGAGCCGCGGCGAGCAGAACGAGTATGAGGCTGCAGACGATCCGTCGAGCCATGGGCCGAGTTCTCGGGCCGCCGAGACCTCCCTCCCGGCCCGTGGCGCGGAATCCTAGCGATCCTGTCGGCTAGACGGGAGAGAATGCGCAGAAAAGTGCTGCTCCGAGGCGTGTTCTGCCGTCTTGCTGGGCAACGAGGCGCCGTTCCCGAGGGCCTGGGCGGCTCGGCGGCGCAGCGGCTGGACGAGGGCGCGGTAGTCCTCGTCCGTGATCTTGCCCGTGCGGTGGTCGAACTCGAGCTCCTTCAGCTCGGCCAGCGCCCGATCGCGTTCCTCGGCGGCAGCGAGGGTGTCTTGCCCCGGTTCGACGGCGGGCGGCGGCTCGTCGGCGCGAAGAAACGGCACCGCCACGATGACGACGACCGCCGCGGCGAGCACCGCCGCCAGGACGACCTCAATACTCACAGCCGCACCTTGGAACTACCCACGTGTCGACCGGTCATTGCAGACGGCCGCACGGGCAATAGGGACGGGCACGCTGGCAAAGCCAGAATGCCCTCCAAACGGCATCGCAAGCGATGCCTTGGCCGCACGGCCTGAAGGTGACATCGCAAGCGACGTCACGCCCGCGCGAGGGCCTCGTGCCGGCCGTATCGCAGCGCGAGCCGCCGTTGCTCGCGCGCATCCGGCCAGAGCGCGATCAGCGCACCACCGACGAAGACGAAGCCCGCGAGCCAGATCAGGTTGACGAGCGGCTTGACGAGCGCCTTCAGGAACACCGGCCCGCCCGGCTTCAGCTGCTCGGCGATCAGGAACAGGTCTTCGCCGTTCAGGCGGTCGGACCGAATCGCGGACTCGTTCGAGACCTGTTGCTCGGCCAAGTAGCTGTTCTTGCCGGGACGCATCGTTCCCAGCCGTTCGCCGTCCCGCTCGACGTCGACGAGCGCGCGGAGCTCGACTGCGTTCGGTCCGCGCTCCTGCGTCGTGCCCCGGTACGTCAGCGTGTAGTCGCGCACCGCTATCGATTCCCCCGGCTGGAGCCGCTGCTCCCGCGTCGTGTCGTACGCGCTCGAGCCGATCACACCGATCGCGAGGAGCACGATCGAGGCATGGACGACGTACCCGCCGTAGCGGCGACGGTTGCGGCCAACCAGCTGCGCGAAGGCTCCGGCCCAGGATCCGCCCGACAACGCCTGCCGTGCCCGGGTCCCGCGAACGAACTCGAGCACGATCGAGGCGAGGACGAAAACGCAGAACGTGTACCCGACGAGCCCCGGGATCGAGGAGCCGGCGCCGAGGGCGAGCAGGACCACGCCGCTAAGGACAGCGACCCCGAGCGGCCAGGCAAAGATCCGTCCGAGCCCGCGCAGCGAGGCCCGCCGCCAGGCGATCAACGGCCCGATCCCCATCAGGATCAACAGCGGCAGCCCGAACGCCTTCAGGAAGAAGTTGTAGTAAGGCGGGCCCACCGTCACAGGCTCGCCTCGCAGCGCCTCGGTCAGGAGCGGATAGGCGACGCCCCAGAGGATCGTCAGGCAAAAGGCGACCAGCAGCAGGTTGTTGTAGAGGAACGTCGCCTCACGCGACACCGGAGACTCGAGCCGCGTCTTCGACCGCAGCAGCGGGAGCCGGGAGACGATCAAGGCCGTCGAGCCGGCGACCACGACCCCGATGAATCCGAGGAACCACGGCCCGATCGAGCTCTCCGTGAACGAGTGGATCGAGCTGAGGATCCCGGAGCGAGTCAGAAACGTCCCGAACAATGCGAGGGCGAATGCCCCGACCACGAGCAGGATGTTCCAGATCTTCAGCATCCCCCGCTTCTCCTGGATCATCACCGAGTGCAGGAAGGCGGTCGCGGCCAGCCACGGCATCAGTGCTGCGTTCTCGACCGGATCCCACGCGAAGTAGCCGCCCCAACCCACCTCGACGTACGCCCAGTGCGCGCCGAGCAGCTGGCCGAAGCCGAGCAGCATCCAGGCGACCAGCGTCCAGCGCCGGGTGATGACGACCCAGAGCTCGTCCGACCGCCGCGCCAGCAGCGCACCCATCGCGAACGCGAACGGGATCGTCAACCCGACGAAGCCGAGGTAGAGGAACGGGGGGTGAGCGAGCATGTACGGGTTCTGGAGGCTCGGGTTGAGCCCGAGGCCGTCGGCGGGTGCGGCTTGCGTCGCGAATGGGCTCGCCACCGCCACGAGCAGGAACGAAAAGAAGACGGTCACGGCGCCGAGGACCGGGACCGTCCAGGCGAGCAAGCTGGGAGCAGAGCGGCGGCCGAGCAGCACGGCCGCGGCCGAGAAGCCGGTCAGGACCAGGAGCCAGAGCAGGAGCGAGCCTTCCTGCCCGCCCCAGAACGCCGAGACGGTGTACGGCCGCGGCAGCTCGAGGCTCGTGTGCCTCCAGACGTAGACGAAGCTGAAGTCGTGCCGCAGGAGCGCGGTCAGAAGCACGCCCGACGCCACCAGCGCGGCGAGGAACGAGGCGAGGATCGCGTTCTCAGCCGATTCCGCGAGGCGCCGGCGGTGGGTCCGGGCCGCACAGGCCCCGGCGACCACTGCGTACACGGCCAGCCCCAGGCAGACGACGAGCGCGGCGCGCCCCAAGTCGGGCATCAGCTCTGCTTCTTATCGGTGTACTTCGATGGGCACTTCGTGACGAGCGTGCCGGGCTTGCCCACGAAAGTGCCGTTCTTCAGCTCACCCTTCAGCGAGATGTCGCGGCCGGTTCGGAACATGTCCGGTACCGAGCCGCGGTAGACGACCGCAACCGCGCTCGTGCCCTCGACGTCGCGGAGGCGGAAGCGCAGACCGTTCCCCCTGGCGTCCCCCGTGACGCGCCCGACGACCTTGCCGACCAGCGCCACCTCGGTCGTCCGCCCGTTCAGCTCACTCGGGCGAAGCTGCGGTGTCCCGCCCGCGATCGAGGTGTAGACCAGAAAGACCGCGAGCATCGCGGCGACCGCGAGGGCGATGACGAGGCGGGCTGGAGAGGCACGGCGCGCCACGCCGAAAAGTCTAGACGCGGGTGGTCTAGGAGGCTTCCCTCGACGGGGCCGGGCGGCGCGCGGGGATCCGGTAGCCGTGCTCCTCGCACAGCGAGCCGGGCTCGTCCTCGGTCAGTGCGTCACAGTAGCCCTTGCCGTACGCCGCGCGCATGAACGCCGCGACGATCTCGAGGCTCCATTCGGAGACGTCGGCCGCCTCGCGCCAGAGGTCGAGCAGGCGAACGTCGATGTCGAGCTCGAGCAGATCGATACGAGATGGGCCCTTGGCCATGCGCTCAGGGTAGGAAAGGCATCGGACAGCTAGGTTCCCCGCCTATGGGAGAGCTTCATTTGGGGCCGTCACGGGTGCCGTCGCGCGATTCGCCCGAGGCGGCGGTCGAGCTCCTGTTGGAGCGCGGTTACAGCGCCTGCGAGATCGACTTCGAGGGCAAGTTCTGGATGGACTACCCGTTGGCGGAGCGCTTCGGGCAGCTCGCCCGCGAGAACGGCATCGTCCTGTCGGTCCACGCGCCTATCGCAGGCTTCATGGGACATGTCCAACGCGACAAGAAGCAGCGGATGGCGGTCGGGATGCTCGACCATTCCGCCGGAATCGCCAAGGCCGCAGGGGCGGAGCTCGTCGTCTTCCACCCCGGTTTCCTGCTCGGACGCGA
>JBKPFE010000325.1:0-2287 GCA_046728705.1 Actinomycetota bacterium | reverse complement strand
CAAGCAGGCCCGCTGGATCGTCAAAGAGCGGCAGGAGATGCTCGCCGAGGCGAAGCGCGAGTGCGACCGGATTCTCGGCGAAGCGCGGGAGCAGGCTGCCCGCGAGGCGTCGCAGACCGAGATCGTCAAGCTCGCCGAGCGGCAGGCACAGGAGATCATCGACGAGTCGCGGCGGCAGGCCCGCGAGACGCGGCTCGAGATGGAGGACTGGGCCGACAGCATCCTCTCGACGCTCGAGGTCAACCTCGACAAGTTCCTCGGCGCCGTCAAGCGCGGGCGCGAGCGGCTCCACGAGCGCTCGCAGGAGACGGTCGTCGCGGGCGTCGCGGCGCAGAGCACCAACGACGATCAGCCGTACGAGTAGCGCGCGGCCCGTAGCTGCGCTCTACGACGTTCACGGGAACCTGCCCGCGCTGGAAGCCGTGCTCGCGGAAGCGGGCGATGCGCAGCTCGTCTTCGGCGGCGACCTGGCGGCCGGGCCGATGCCCGCCGAGACACTCGACCGGATCATGGGGCTGGACGCACTCGTGCTCCGCGGGAACGCCGACCGCGAGCTCCTCAGCGGGCCGTCGGGCGGCCTGATCGACGAGTGGGTGGTTAAACAGCTCGACGACCGGCACCGCGAGTACATCGCGGCACTTCCCGAGCAGATCGAGCTCGACGTGGAGGGTGTCGGGCACGTGCTCTTCTGTCACGGCTCGCCGCGAAGCGACGAGGAGATGATCCTGAAGACGACACCAGACGAGTGGCTTCGGGAGATGCTCGCGGGCGTGGAAGCCGATGTCCTTGTCTGTGGCCACACGCACATGCAGTTCGACCGGCGCGTCGATCGCTGGCGCGTCGTCAACGCCGGCAGCGTCGGACTCGCCTACGGCGCGCCCGGCGCGCATTGGCTTCTGCTTGGCCCCGACCTCGAGCATCGGCGAACGCCCTACGACGCGGACGCTTTCGCCGACCGGGTGAAGACATTCGACTGGCCGATCGCCGAGCGTTTCGCCGAGGAGAACATCCGGACGGTGCCGTCGGAGCAGGAGGCGCTGGAGTTCTTCGAGCCGATGGCCGCCGAGGCTTGGGAGCACGGCTACCCTGGCCGATCGTGACCACCTTCGACCTCAGACAGGCCAAGCTCCGTCCCGGGGAGGAGTACCGCGACGAGCAGGAGATCACGCTCTCGCCGTATGAGCTCGGCGGGCAGCGCTACCTGCCCGTGCCCGAAAAGGTGAACGCCGAGCTCGTCATCAACCGGGGCACTAGCGGGACGACATTCGAGCTCAACTTCCCAGTCCGGCTCCACGGGCCCTGTTACCGCTGTCTCAATGACGCCGTCCTCGACCTCTCGATCCACGCTCGGGAGTACCAGGCGACGAGCCCAGGAGAAGCCGACGAGCTGAAGACTCCGTATGTGGTCGACAACCAGCTCCAGCTCTCGAGCTGGGCGCGGGACGCGATTGCGGTCGAGCTGCCGCAGCAGATCCTCTGCCGCCCGGACTGCGCCGGCCTCTGCGCGATCTGCGGCGAGGATCTGAACGAGAGCCCGCACGAGCACGAGGACGAGCGTGCGGATCCTCGCTGGGAAGCCCTCGAGGGCCTACGCGAGAAGCTCTAGCCGCTGCGTCGGCTCGAAGCGCTCGAGCAGTCGCCGGTCGTGGGTAACGAGCACGATCGTGCCTTCGTAGCCGTCGAGCGCCGCCTCCAGCTCCTCGATCGCCTCGAGGTCGAGGTGATTCGTCGGCTCGTCCAGGACCAGCGCGTTCACCCCCTGCGCCGAGAGCAGTGCGAGACCAGCGCGGGTCCGTTCGCCGGGTGAGAGTGAAACCGACGGCCGGAGGACGTCGTCGGCGCCCAGCGCGAACTTCGCGAGCAGCGTCCGCGCTTCGCCTGCCGGCAGTCCGCTGCGGTCGCAGAAGGTCTCGAGCAGCGTCTCAGGTCCGGCGAGCTCGGAACGACGCTGCTCCAGCTCCCCGAGGCGGACGCCGGGCCAGACACGGCGATCCCCACGGGTCAGGGGAAGGTCGCCGAGCAAAGCTCCGAGCAGTGTCGTCTTGCCGCTGCCGTTCGGCCCCACCACCGCGAGCCGATCGCCGTGACGCAGCTCCAGGTCGACCGGACCGAGGCGAAAGTCGCCTCGCTCCACTACGGCCCTGGAGAGGCGGACGACGACGTCCCCCGCACGACTGGACGGCAGCTCGAGCTGCAACCGCCACGGCTGCCACGGCTTGTCGACCTTTTCGAGCCGCTCGAGCCGCCGGTCGGCGGCGCGAACCTTGGACCTGAGTGCCTGGGTACC
>JBKPFE010000259.1:0-3926 GCA_046728705.1 Actinomycetota bacterium | reverse complement strand
CGCCAACTGATAAGAGTCGTCAATCGCACGCCTCGGTGAACCGACGCTCGACCAGGTGCTCGAGTTCTGCTCGGCCGAGCCCGTCGAGCGCGTCTTCCTGGACGAGGCGGCCAGGCGCGGGTTTGGGCGCATGCTGGCAATGGTGGAAAACGGGCGGGTGAGCGCGCTGTGCCACTTCGGCGCCAACGTCGTCCCGTCGGGCCCGGGCAGCGGCGCGTTCGCCAAGGAGACCGTGGGTTCGCGCGCGCGCATGATCATCGGAGACGAGCGGGCGGTGACTGACCTCTGGGAGGCGGCGCGGGCACACGTTCCGCCGCCGCGGGAGGACCGTCCGGGCCAACCCGTCTTCGCGATCATCGAGCCTCCCGAGCCCGGCCGCTCCGGTCTGCGCGAGGCCGTTCCCGCTGACCTGGAGCTCCTGCTTCCAGCGTGCGCGGCGACGCACGAAGGCGAGATCGGGGTCGATCCGCTTCATGTGGACGCCGAAGGGTTTCGGCGCCGCACCCGACAGCAGATCGACGACCGCCGTTCCTGGGTCTGGATCGAGGCCGGGACGATCCTCTTCAAGGCCGAGGCGTCCGCCTGGACGCCGCATGCGGTTCAGCTCCAGCAGGTCTGGGTCGACCCGGAGGTCCGGAACCAGGGCTACGGGCGGCGCGGCCTGTCCGACCTGATCCGCCTGCTTCTCGAGCGGGTACCCCGCGTCTGTCTGTTCGTGCGTGCCGACAATCCGATCGCGATCCGGCTGTACGAGCGCGTTGGTATGGAGCGCGTGGGCTCCTACCGAAGCCTGCTGTTCTAGTGGAGCGCGCTCTCTTCGTCCGCCACGGCGAGAGCGAGTTCAGCGCGAGGGCGCTCGTCAACGGCGATCCCTCGGTTGCGTGCTCGCTGACGGAGCTCGGCCGGCAGCAGGCGCGACAGCTGGGCGAGCCGCTGGCGGGCGAGCCGATCGGGCTCTGCGTCGTCACCGAGTTCGAACGCACGACCGAGACAGCCGATCTCGTCCTGGCCGGCCGCGAGGTGCCGCGGCTCGTCGTCGCCGACCTGAACGACCCGTTCTACGGCGCGTTCGAGAGCGGTCCGCTCGTGAACTACCGCACGTGGGCCGCGACACACGGGCCCGAAGACGAACCGCCTGGCGGCGGCGAGACGAGGCTCGCTATCGCCTCGCGGTATGCGCCCGGCTTCCGGACTGTGCTCGAGCGCCCGGAGACAACCGTTCTCGTCGTCTGCCACTCGCTGCCGATTGCCTTTGCGGTGGCCGCCGCCGACGGGCGTAGCCCGCGGGCGAAGATGCCACTGATCACTCCCGGCGAGCCGCACGTGCTCTATGCCGACCAGCTCGCGCACGCGATCGAACGGCTGGAGGACTGGATCCGCGATCCGGTCTACGCGTGATCCGCCGGTTCCTCGTCTGGGGCGCCGCGGCCTGGGTCGTGCGCTGGGCCGTCCTCTTCGCGGCGTCGGCACTGGAGCGGCGCAGGCGACAATAGGGCGATGGGCGCCGCCGACCTTCGCCGCCGAGTCGAGGAGCACATTCGCGCTCGGGAGCTGATCCCGCCGGGCGGCGACGTCGTCTGTCTCGTCTCGGGCGGGCCCGACTCCACCTGCCTCTGGCGCGTGCTGCGGGAGCTCGGCTACCGGGTCTCCGCCCTCCACGTGAACCACGGCCTGCGCGGGGCCGAGTCCGACGAAGACGCGCGGTTCTGCCGTGAGCTCCTCGGCGCCGAGGTCGTCGAGGCTCCAGGCACGACCGAGGCGGAGCTTCGCGAGCTCCGGTACTCGTTCGCGGCCAACCGGTTGCGGGCGACGGGGCACACCGCGTCGGATCAGGTCGAGACGGTGTTGTACAGGCTCGTTTCAAGCGGACGACCCGGCGGGATCAAGGCCAAGCGGGAGGACGGCGTGGTGCGGCCGCTCTTGACCGTCTGGCGACAGGAGACCGAGGCCTACTGCCGCGCGCTCGGGATGCCGTTTCGGATCGACTCGTCGAACCCGGACACGAAGCGCGGCCTGATCCGCGAGCGGATCGTGCCACTGCTCCGCGAGCTCGACGAACGCGCAGAGCAGAACCTGCTCGCCTTCGCCGAGGGGCGGCCGACCCGGCTCGATGCGCTGCTCGCGAGCGCTGAAGGCTCCGGGCGAATCGATCTCGGCGGCGGGCTCCAGGCGGTTCGAGAGTACGACCGGGTCTGGCTCGAGCGCGGGCCTGTTCGACTGGAAGGAGAGGTCCAGTGGGGCCCCTGGCGGATCCGCTCGTCGGTTCCGGGGCTCCAGGTTCGAGGGTGGCGGGCGGGGGACCGCCTCGCAGGCCGCACGAAGAAAGTTCAGGATGTCTTCGTGGACGCGAAGGTGCCCCGGTCCGAGCGGGAAGCGTGGCCGCTGGTCGTGCGGGGCGACGAGGTCGTCGCCGTGCCGGGTCTCGTCGAAGCGGCAGGCGTCAGCGCGGAGCTGGTCGAGTGACCGATACGCAAGTGGAGCAGGGAATCGCGGAGATCCTGATCGAGGAGGACGCGCTGCGAGAGCGCGTCGCCGAGCTCGGCGCCGAGATCTCGGCGGACTACGCCGGCCGAGACCTGCTGCTGGTCGGGGTGCTCAAGGGAGCCGTCTTCTTCATGGCCGACCTGATGCGCTCGATCGAAGTCCACTGCGAGGTCGACTTCATGGCGATCTCGAGCTACGGCGCCTCGACCGACTCCTCCGGCGTCGTCAGGATCCTCAAAGACCTCGATACGGCAATCGAGGGCCGCCACGTCCTCGTCGTCGAGGACATCATCGACTCGGGGCTGACGCTCTCCTACCTGATGCGCAACCTGAGAGCCCGCAACCCGGCCACCCTCGAGGTTTGCGCGCTGCTGACCAAGCCGGACCGGCGCGAGATCGACGTGCCGGTTCGCTACATCGGCTTCGAGATTCCCAATCGGTTCGTCGTCGGCTACGGGCTCGACTTCGCCGAGCGGTATCGCAACCTCCGTTACGTGGGCGTTTTAGGCGACGACGCGGGCGGAGGGATGACCTGATTTCACCCGGTTTGGGGCAGGTTCCGGAGGCAGGGCCACTGCTACCCTGCGCGCTAGACCGGCCATGAATCGCTTCTTCCGCTCTGCCCTCTTTCCCCTGATCGTGATCGTCCTGCTCGTCTACCTGGCGAGCCAGACGCTGATGGGGTCGGAGCCGAAGGAGAAGGTCACGTACTCCCAGCTCCAGCAGCGGGTCGAGACCAACCCGGAGCAATTCAAGGAGATCGTCGCCAACCCGAGCAAGCAGGAGCTCACCGTCGAGCTGGCGCCGGACAACGGCGAGGACAAGGGCGAGAAGTACAAGGTCGCCTACCCGAGCCCAGAGTCGCTCCGCGACTTCGAGGCGAAGATGCGGACAAACGACGTCCAGTTCGACTCGAAGTCGATCGGCGGGTCGCCGTGGTGGTCGCTCCTCACCTCGCTGCTGCCGTTCGTGCTTCTGTTCGGGTTCTGGATCTTCCTGATGAACCAGGTTCAGGGCGGCGGCTCGAAGGTGATGAGCTTCGGCAAGAGCCGCGCGAAGCGCATGACGCCTGACTCGCCGAAGATCGGCTTCAAGGACGTCGCGGGCGTCGACGAAGCGGTCGAGGAGCTGCACGAGATCAAGGAGTTCCTCGAGAACCCGAAGAAGTTTCAGGCACTCGGCGCTCGGATCCCGAAGGGCGTGCTGCTCTACGGGCCGCCCGGCACGGGCAAGACCCTGCTCGCGCGTGCCGTTGCCGGCGAGGCCGGCGTCCCGTTCTTCTCGATCTCCGGTTCCGACTTCGTCGAGATGTTCGTCGGCGTCGGCGCCAGCCGCGTCCGTGACCTCTTCGAGCAGGCCAAACAGGCGGCGCCTTGCATCGTCTTCATGGACGAGATCGACGCCGTCGGCCGCCACCGCGGCGCCGGGCTCGGCGGCGGCCA
>JBKPFE010000003.1:0-1415 GCA_046728705.1 Actinomycetota bacterium | reverse complement strand
CCCTTCACCTTCGCCATTCACGGCCGAGCGGTTCTTGCACGTGCTTGCCGGCGAGACGACCGGCCCCGTGCCCGAGGACCGCGACCGTCTGACGGTGATCTCAATCGCCGGCGGTAGGGCCAGCGGTCGCCTGGTCGGCGGGTGTCTCGGCGACTTCATCTACACGATCGGCACGCCATGGGAGCCTGACCTCGATGGCGCGATCTTCTTCTTCGAGTCCTTCAACAATGCTCCGATTCGGATTGACCGGGCGTTGCTCTACCTCGAGCAGGTCGGCAAGCTCGAAGGCGTGCGCGGCATCGTCGTCGGAGAGCTTGCGGGCTGTGAGTGGTACGAGTACACCTCCGCGCCGCGGTCGAAGACGCTGGAGAACGTGCTCGAGGACCGCCTCGGTGGGCTCGGCATCCCGGTGCTCTACGGACTGCCCTTGGGACACGGGGCAAGCCTCGCCACGCTTCCGCTCGGCGTCGAGGCGACAGTCGACGCGGACGCACTGACGCTCACGATCGACGAGCCCGCACTCCTAACGCCATGACACTCGATCACGAACATTGGCGGAGCCTGCGAAAGCAGACGAGGTAGCCGCCGAACGCGAGGAAGGCTTCGTGGATGTCGTGGCGGCGGTCGTATCGGTCGAGCAGCCGCTTGAGGTGGTGGAGCCAGGCGAAGGTGCGCTCGACGTACGCAGCGAGCACGGCCCAGGCCGGAGCCGTGCTCTGTCTGGCGGCGGGCGATCTCCGGCGTGACCCGCGCTGGCTCAGTTGTCGGCGGTAGCTGTCGTGGTCGTAGCCGCCGTCGGCGGTGACCAGCTCGGGCCGCTTGCGCGGCCGCAGTCGCTCACACGCCCGCCTTCTGTCACTCGTCCAGGCGGCGGTAGCAGGTCGCGCCCGAGCCGAAGCCGAGCTCCAGGGGCAGATGCCGCCAAACGATCCCCGTATGCAACACAAACAGAATTCCCTGTAGGGCCTGCCTTTCGGGCAACCCCTTCCGGCGCGGGTAGCGAAACCGCCGCTCCACCTTCGGCAGCAACGGCTCCACCCGCCCCCACAACCCTCGACACGATCCACGGCGCCATCGACACCCTCCCAGCTTGACGACGGATGCCGACGGCGTTCGCCCTGAGGGAACGGGGGTCCCTTTCATTTCGATTCGAGTTCTAAGCGCACGGCGTCCGTCGCGTGCGAGGTGGCCGTAATGGCGGTCGATCATGGCCAGGCTGTCTCCCAGGTAGCGCGAGAGGTCGAAGGTTGAGATGCCGGCGCGGAGCGCGAAGGTTGCGAACGTGTGGCGGAGATCGTAGACGCGGCGCGCCGCACGATGCCCGTCGCGATTTGGGCGGGTGTCCAGTAGCGGTTGCGGAAGTTGTGGAGGTCGAAGTAACCGCCGCGGCGCGACGGGAAGAGAAGCTGACTCTC
>JBKPFE010000207.1:0-5956 GCA_046728705.1 Actinomycetota bacterium | reverse complement strand
GACAGCCTTGGTGAGGAGGAGGGTGGGCTCTGGCGCCGCGTGATCGCGGGCCAGAAGCAGGCGTGTATTGCCTGGAGGGGCACTAGTATCCCTGGCCTCTACGTTCCCCGCCGCCGCCCGGCGTGCTCCGAGCCTCGATGTCCGCGGGTACGAACCGACGTTGCCGAGCCCGGTTCGGACTGGGGTCGACCAGACGCAGCAGGTACTCGAGGTTGTACTTCGCATCGACGTTCGCGGGGTCGATCTTCACCGCCCGGTGGAAGTGGTTCAGCGCCTGCTGCGCCAGTCCCGACGCGTCGAGGGGGTTGGTCAGCGTCTCGTCGTAGCTCACGATCCCCTGGAGGTTCGCAAGCCTCGACCGGCGGACCGCCGACAGACCCGAGTTCTCGGCGATGCTCAGCGCCGCCTGGGCCTCGGCGCGCAGGCCCGGGTTCGAGAAGTTGAACCTCCCCTGCTGGCGCCGATCCTCGGCTGCGTACTTGCGGAGCGCGTGGCGGTAGAGGAGGTCGTCCTCGATCCCGAAGAACTCCGCCGCATACGGCATCGTCGTGTCCAGTTGCCAAAGCTGCTCGTAGGACGGCTGCGCCTCCAGGAAGACGAGGTCGCTGTGCTCGACGCTCTGGCGAACCGCCGCTGCGTCGCGGGCAACGAGCGCGGCGCTGATCGCCAGCGCGAGCAGCACCGCGATCGGTCCGAACTTGCGAAGCAGCGGCAACCCGCGCTTGATCCTCGTCATCGTTCGGCCCTCCACGCAAGCCGGCCGCAGAAGTGCTCGTTGAGGGCAAGCAGGGTGAGCAGGAGGAGCGCGAGGCCGGCCAGGCCTTCCGGCACCCCCGCTCGCTCGGCGCGCCGGCGGGCGTCGATCCCGGGTGTCATGTCGGCGCGGTCGACGAACGCCTCCTTCCCGAGGATCCGCTCGAAGAAGAAGCGATCGTCGTCGAACGGCGCAAGCGCGACGACATGGAGCGGGATCTTCTCGGTGCGGTAGGTGATCAGCTCCCGCGTCAGCATCGGGATGTCCAGCAAGGCGTCGTCGAGGTCGCTGATCAGGAGGACTCCGTGGTCCTCCATGTTGTGCCGCTCGAGCATCTTGCGGCCGAGGTTGAGGCCCCTCGAGATCTCAGTCCCGCCCCGGAAGTTGCTGTCCCAGGGCGTTACCGACAGGCGGCGGATCTGCCGGCCTTCCTTGCTGTCCGGAACGACACGACGCGTCTCCGGCGGGCATTGAATATCCGTTCGCGCGAGGCAAACGTCGGGGAACGGCACGAGTGCCCGGATGATCGGCCGCAGCTCCGCGGAGCTCGTCCCCGGTGGAACGACCTCGTAGGCTTGACCCGAGAAGACCACCAGGCCGAATTCCTGGCCGGTGTCGGCCAGGTACTCGAAGGGGTCGGTCACGGTCCGGCCCGGTTGGCCGATGCTGGCCGACAGGTCGAGGACGACGACGCCGCTGTCGGCACCCTTGACGAGCACCCGCTCGCCTTCGCCGGGTCGCTGTGCGAAGAAGACGGCGCCGGCGAGAGCAGCGATGAGACCGACCGCAAGGCCCACGCGAACGATCTTCAGGCGTCGGGCCGCCTTCGCCATTGCCCCGGCGTCGGCGAGCGGGATCGCCTGTGAGTTCCGCAGTTTCATCTGAGCTCCGAGATCAGCCGCTCGACCTCGCTGGAGAGGACCGTGAGCCGTCCGTCGGCTGGAAACTCGCGCGACCACGCCAGCCTGCTCGCGTCCCCGGCCAGCTTGGGGCTCCGCGCCCGCCGCAGCTCTTGGGCGAGGCGCTCGAGCGCGCGCCGGCCTTCATCCGGGCGCTCGGACGTCTCGTGTACGCGCGCCAAAGCACGCTCGAGCGGCGTCCGCGTGTCGACCGTCTTCAATCCGAGTCGCTCGGCGATGCGCGCCAGCGGCAGGAGGCGAAGCGTCAGGATCAGTGCAGCAGCGCCGAAGAGAACGGCGAGCAGGAGCGCGACGAGCTCGACCAGCCTCGGGCGGACTGAGTAGGTGGGTGCTCCGAGGTCGCGATACTCCGCGCGAAGGTCCGCTTGCCAGAGCTGCTCCGCCGGGATCCGCCCGGTGGCCCTGAGCCCCGGCCAGTCGATCTCCTCGGTCTGCAGACCCTCGGCACCTCGGATCCGGTACTCGACGGCGCCGCTCCGGAGCTCGAAGTCGCGCTGCCCGCGCGGCAGGCAGCGAAGGGTCAGGCATGCGAGCTCGTAGTCGAACTGGAGCCGGGTGATCCCGCCGGCGGTGCTTTCCGTTCGACGGCGCGGCCGCAACGGCCGGTACGGCGCGAAGTTCGCCCGGAGCCTCACCGTGTCCGGGTCGATCCGCTCTCGATCGAGGAGCACCTCGACCTGCGCCCGGATCGGATCGCCGAACATATGCTGCTGCGGGCCGACAACCGCAGTGACCGCGATCGGTTCGGCCAAGGACGACTGCTCGCCGGAGTCCCAGGCCCGCCAGGCGAGATAGCCCGCGGCAGCGACGATTAGCACGACGAGCGCCGCGAGGACAGCGAAATGCCGCCGGTCGATCACGACCAGGTCCTCACAGCGAGCCGCCGCAGCTCGACCCACTCCAGGAACGAGCTGTAGATCGTGTCTCGGTCCGCTGTAGTGAGCACGATTGGCTCGAGACCGAGCCTGTTGAACGCCGCCACCGTCCCGCGCGCCCGCTCCTCGTTGGCCGCCCGCCGATCACGGGCCTCCCGACGGCTGAGGCGCACGAGGCGGACCTGTCGGCTTCCAGGCTCCACCAGCGGAACGACCACGGAGGACACATCGGGGAAGCTCTGCTCCCAGACGGGGTCTTGGATCACAATCGGCACGAGCTCCCACGGCAGCTCCAAGACCAGCGACCACGTCTCGGGGGAGGGCATGTTCAAGAAGTCCGAGAGGATGAAGACGAAGGTGCCCGCCGGGAGCGCGCGCCGCAGCGGGGCGAGGAAGGCAAACGCGCGCTCGAGGTTGTCCTCGGGGGCGAGGAAGAGCGGCCAGAGCAGGTGCGACTCCTTGACGCGCCAGAAGTCGGTCTGGCCGTGGGGCGGCCGCCAAAACGGCGGGCCGGCACCGTTGCCGTCACCGCCGCTTGCGTAGTCCAGATAGCCGATCAGTCCGCGGGCCTTCGCCGTGCTGTCGGCGATCATCGTGCCCGCCTCGATCATCACCTGCGGCTTCGACAGCCAGGGATAGCCTTCTGGATAGAGCTGCATCGCCGGCCGCCGGTCGCAGACGACGACGACTCTCGGCGCCTCTTCCGCATACCGCTCTCGCACGATGAACTCGTCGGTTCCGTGCGCGGCCGAGAGCTTGGCCGACGCCGCCCAGTCGATCGCGTCGATGTCGTCCCCCGGCTCGTACGGCCGAGAGCTGGCGACGTCCGACCCTTTCCCGCGCTTCGCGCTGTGCGCGCTTCCGAAGGCGAGTCCGATCAGCCGGCGGCGGGGAACGAGCGGAAAGCTGAGCTCAGTCGGCCCGCTCATCATGCGACGGCGAGAGGGATACGACCTCGCCGTCGCCGCCGAGCGAGGCCTGTGGCCGCGGCACGGCGGCGAAGCACCGCCCGCGGAAGTCTTCCAACGCCTGAACGCGACCCATCTTGCGGACCTCGACGAGGAAGGACGGCGTGAACAGGATCCGGTGTCCGATCACGGGCAGGAACAAGCGCTCGATGTCCTCTGGAAGCACGTAGTCGCGACCCGAGAGCAGCGCCCAGCCGCGGGCGGCCCGCTCGAGCGCGAGGCTGCCGCGGACCGAGGCCCCGATCGCGACGATGTCGAGGTCGCGGGTGACCCGGACGAGGTCGATGATCCAGCGCTGGAGCAGCTCGTCCACGTACACGGCCGTCGTGGCATCGTGCAGATCGGCCACGTCCTCGACCTGAACGACCGTCTCGAGGTCGCCGAGCGGATGTCCGTGGAGCTGGTCGCGGACGATCTCGAGCTCGTCATCGCCGCCCGGGTAGCCGAGTGCCGTTCGGATGAAGAAGCGGTCGAGCTGCGCTTCCGGGAGCGGGAACGTGCCCTCGAGCTCGATCGGGTTCTGCGTCGCGAGGACGATGAAGGGCTCGCTGAGCTCGCGCGTGACTCCGTCGATCGTCACCTGGCGCTCGGCCATCGCCTCGAGCAGCGCAGACTGAGTCTTCGGCATCGCACGGTTGATCTCGTCGACCAGCACCACGTGCGCGAAGATCGGGCCGGCCCGAAACTCGAAGTCGCGAGTCTGCTGGTTCCAGATCGAGAGCCCGGTGACGTCGGTCGGCTGGAGATCGGGCGTGCACTGGATGCGCGACGGCTGTGCGCCCTCGATCGACTGCGCGATCGCGCGCGCCAGAACCGTTTTGGCCGTGCCCGGAACATCCTCGAACAGGACGTGCCCCTTGCAGGCGAGAGCGACGAGCACGAGCTTGACCTCCTCGCGCTTGCCGCGAATCGCATGCTCGATGTTGTCGAGCAGGCGCCCGGCGACATCGACGGCCTGTTCGAGCCGCTCGTCTTTGCGTTCGGCGGTCGGCCCGACGCTGGTCATCGAGGCTTCAATACTCGTTCAGCGTTCATTTGGTTTCCATTAAGAGGGGTCGCTCAAGTCGTTAGACGTTGAATCGGACGTTCAGGACGTCCCCATCTTGTACCTCATAATTCTTCCCTTCCAGCCGTTGCAGGCCGCGGCGAGCCGCTTCGGCCCTCGATCCAGCCTCGACCAGGTCGTGCCACGGCACGACCTCGCAGCGGATGAACCCGCGTGCCATGTCGGTATGGATCGCAGCCGCCGCCTCGAGCACGGTCCGGCCGCGCCGGAGGCTCCACGCCCTCGCCTCACTCTCGTTGGCCGTGAAAAACGTAACGAGGTCGAGCTCCTCCGTAAGCCGCCGGACCATCTCGTCGAGCGCCGACGGCTGCCCGTCGCGATACGCCGCCGCTTCCTCGACCGGTAGTTCCGCGAGCTCGGCCTCGAGCTTGAGGTCGATCCCGGCTGGGCCGTTGACGACGGGGACGAGTGGCTTGGTCGTCAGCGGCTCGAGCTCGGGCGGCAAGACACCCTCGTACTCGTCGAGCGGGCCGCCTGCGTCGACATGGCCGAGCAGCCGCTCGAGCTCTTCGACCTCCGCTCGCAGCTTGGGATCCCCCGACTTGGCCTCACGCCGCACCCGTTCCAGGCGCCGCCCGACGTGATCACTGTCGGCGACAAGGAGCTCGAGCTTGAGCGCCTCGAGATCGGCCTCTTCTCCGACCACGGCGATGAGGGCATCGGCGGCTCTCGCGCCGCCGAGCTGCGCCGCGGCCGTGCCGGGCAGATCGAGAACGCGGATCGAAGCCGGGGTCACCTTCGACGATCCGATCACACGGGCGACCTGCGGCAGGCGCTCGTCGGGAATCATCGCCATCCCGACGTGTTCGGCGCCATATCCCTCCGGCGCAGTTCCGGTCAGCGCGGCAAAGAGCGTGCTCTTGCCCGCCCCGGGTGGGCCGACGATCCCGACCTCGAGCGACATTCTTCACCTGTTCGTGGGGACCGGATTAATCCTGTCCCCATGCAACCATTTTCTAGCGCGTAACGTGTTTCTCCAGCGAGGCGAGGGCACGGTGCTGGAGCGACTTCACGGCCCCTTCGGTCTTACCGAGAATCGCCGCCGCTTCGCCGTTGGAGAAGCGATAGACGAACTTCAGCGTCAGCACCTGCCGCTGCTCTGGAGAAAGCCGCTCGACCAGCGTCAGCATGCGCGTCTGGCCGAGTGAGGCGAGAGCCTGTTCCTCGGCCGAGCTTTCCACGCCGTGCGCGCTCTCAGGGACGTGCTCCTCCGGCTGCCAGCGGCGGTTAGCGCGGAAGTGATCGATCGCCAGGTTGTGGGCGATGCGCAGGAGCCACGCGGAGAACGGCACCGACCGCCATTGGAAGCGCCGAATCGCCTCGAGCATCTTCACGAACGTCTGCGTCGTCAGATCCTCGGCGTCGTGCCTGTT
>JBKPFE010000096.1:0-6446 GCA_046728705.1 Actinomycetota bacterium | reverse complement strand
CGCCCGACGCGAGGGTGGAGCGCCCGCGTGAACTGCCCGGGCGGGTCGTTGCCCATGATCGTCCGCGTCTCGACGCCGAGGTCGCGCAGGGCCTGCGCCTGGAGCTCCGCGTGCTCGACGACTGCGCCCCAGAACGACCAGGAGAACGGGACGACGATCCCGACTTTCACCCGGAGGAGCGTATCGGGCAGCTTGTGTTCTGGCCTCAGACGCTAGGGCGGGTCGGTCCGATGCGTGGTCGGGTCTGCGCGAAGGAGCAGAACGACTCCGAGCGCAATCCAGGCGCCCTCGAACACGAACAGGCCAATGTCGTGGATGGACGGGAAGCGACCGGCGGGATCGATGTCGGCGGCGGCGGCCACGATGCCCCCGGCCAAATCGATGGGAACCACACCACCCGCCCATAGCGCGACGAACACCCCGTCGACGAGATCGGACGGCGAGCCGAAGGTGAGCTCTCCACCCTGGCCCGCGAAGATGAGAGCACCGGCGAGAATGGCAGCGACGCCCGTATGCCGAAGGCGACTCACCTCTGAGTGGAAAGCCGCCGCGTTCAGCGTGTGAACCTAGCGGAGCTCGTTCAGACGCGCCTCGAGCTCGCGGACGCGCTCTCGAGCTCTGTCCAGCTGCTGCTGGACCCTGGCTCTACGGGCGATGTTCGGGTCCGGTTTCGGCTTCGGCGGCGGTTTCGGCTTCGGCGGCGGCTTCCGTTTCGCCTTCGGCTTGGGCTTCGGCGCTCTTGCCTTCCGGGGCCGGCTTGGGACCGCCGCCAGCAACGGACCGAAACCGGACTGCTCCACCTCGCCGGCGAGCGTCCCACGCACAAGCTCCTTGGCGGCCTCCTTCTCGATCGACGCGGCGCGCAGGGTCTGAACGGCCTGCGTGAGCACGGATGAGGCCGGTCCATGCTCTGCCTCTCCCAGGACCTCACGCGCCGTCTCGGTCAGCTCGTCGAGGAGACCGCGGTGGGCCCGCTGCGCCTGCGCCAGCGCTTCCGGGTCCCGTCCCCCCACGACCGCGCGCTGGGCTTTGCGGAGCTCGTCACCGGCCTTGACGAGCGCGCGCGTCTCCTGCGGACGCCGCCGCGCCACCTGGTTGACCGCCCACGTCGAGCGCGTCGGCTTGCGAAGCGAAGCGACCTCGTCGGCGGCCTCCTTCTTCCCGCCGCGCTTGAGCTCACGCGCGAGCTCGTTTCGCGCCGAAGTGAACTCCTCGAGCGGCAGCCCGTAGAGGTCGGCTGCTCGCCTGGGTCCCTTTCCCACGACCGACAGGCTACGCCGACTGCAAGGAGCCCGCGCCCGGGTCAACGGAACGCGAAGCACGGGAGACGGCGACTAGCCAGAATCCCGTGCGCTCGTCAGGTTGCCGACCCGAGGGAGGGTCTCGATGATGATCACAGAGCGCTCGAAGCAGGTGATCTCCTTTCGTCCAAACGACGCCAAGCGCGTCGGCGACGGTTGCTTCTACCTTGACCTGATCGTCTGGCTGAACGGCGACGAGATCGAGCTTGGCGAGCGGGTCGGATTCAACTACGGCTGCTACGTGAACGGCTACGGCGGCTTGCGGATCGGCGACCGCTCGATCATCGGCCCCTACGCGATGATCCATACGGCGAATCACCGGTTCGATCGAGACCGTCCGATCCTCGACCAGGGTTGGGAGAAGCGGCCCGTCGAGATCGGCGCCGATTGCTGGATCGGGATGGGCGTCTGCATCCTCCCGGGCGCCCGCCTGGGGGACGGGTGCGTCGTCGGGGCAGGGAGCGTCGTCGCCGGCGAGCTCGGACCGAACTGCGTCGCCGTCGGCAACCCCGCGCGCGCGATCAAGAGCCGCTGATGCGCATCCTCTTCCTCCAGCAGCAGCCCTGCATGCGGGCGCTCAAGTATGCGGCTGCGCTGCGCACAGCGTGCCCGTGGATCCGCCTCGGCTTCGCCCACCAGGGCAAGACGCTGAGCGAGTGGTACGGCTCAGGTGACGAGCTCTTCGAGCGCTGGTGGAACCTCGGCTCGGAGCCGATCGAGGGCCTGCGAGCCGCCGGCAAGGAGTTTCGCCCCGACCTCATCCACAGCCACAACCTCCCCGACTCCCTGACCGCGATCGCCCTCGAGCTCTTCGCCGGCCGCGTCCCGGTCGTCCACGACGTCCATGACCTCCAAAGCCTCAGGCGGACGCCCTACGAGAACGGCTTCCCGGAGCCGGACGAGCCGCTCGCGCTCGAGCAACTCGCCATCGAGGAGTGCTCCGCGCTGGTGGCAGTCTCGGAGGAACTCTTGGAGGAGATCCACACGCGCTATCACGTGACGGCGCCGACGCTCGCGTTCGCGAACTACGCGCTGCGGCGCGATCTGCCCTCGGTGTTGCCGCCCGCTGAGCGCCGGAACGGCCAGCCCCCGCACCTCGTCTACCAGGGAACCCTCTCGACGAACGGCGGCCACTACGACCTGTCCGGGATCTTTCGCTCGATCGTGCGCGAGGGCCTCTATCTCGACGTTTATCCGTCGCGGACCGTCTCGGCGTACGCCGAGCTCGCGGCCAGGCTGCCCGGTTTGCGCGTGCATGCGACGCTTCCGCCCTCACGATTACTCGCGGCGCTGCCGGCGTACGATTTCGGCTGGGCCGGCTTCAACTCCGCGCTGAACGGGGCTCACCTCGATACGTGCCTCCCGAACAAGTTCTACGAGTACGTGGGCTGCGGCCTCCCCGTGCTGACGCTGGGGCACCGCGCTCTCTCGCGGCAAGTTGGCGACGGCGGCCTCGGCCTGAGTCTTGCCACGCTCGACGACCTCGTCGGGCAGCTATCGGCCCTCGACGTGGTCGCGTTCCGCCGCCGCATCGCAGCCGCGCGCTTCGAGCTCACGGTGGAGGCAAACATCCACCGTCTCGCCGAGCTCTATCAGGAGGTCGCCGGCTAAGAGCTCAAGGCTACGCCGACTCCGTAGCCACGGCCCGCTCGCGGCCGCCCGTCGGCAGCAGCGGCAGGTCGACGACGAACGTCGAGCCCTTCCCTTCCCGCGAGCTGACCGAGACGCGGCCATCCATCCGCCGCACCAGCTCGCGGCAGATGTACAGGCCCAGACCCGTTCCCCGGACGCCCCCGGTTTGCTGCGGATCGACCCGATAGAACTTGCTGAAGATCCGCTGCTGCTCGCCGTGGGGGATCCCGAGACCCTGATCGCGTACGGCGATCCGCACGCCACTGGCGCGCGGCTCGACCCGGATCTCGACGCGGCCGCCGTCGGGCGAGTACCTGACGGCGTTGTCGATCAGGTTGAGCAGCACCTGGCGCAGCCGATCCTCGTCCCCTGACACAGGCACCGGCGACTCGGGCGCGACGAGCTCGAGAGAGATCCCCTCAGTTCCGGTCAGCGACGCCTCAATCTCCTCGATGACGCCCCGCACGAGCGCGATGACGTCGAACTCCTGATCCTTGAGCCGCAGCCGCCCGGCGTCGATCTGGCTTGCGAGCAGGATGTCGCCGACGATCCTCGTCAGCCGCTCCGACTCCTGCGCGACCACCTCGAGCAGCCTCGCCCTGTCTGCCTCCGGCAGCTCGAGGTCGGGACGCAGCAGCGTCTTGGCGCAGCCGTAGATCGCAGCCAGCGGCGTGCGCAGCTCGTGTGAGACTGTCGCGACGAAATCGTTCTTCAGCTCGTCGAGCGCCCGCTCCTCGGTCAGGTTGCGGAACGCATAGACGACGCCGTCCTCGAACCTGACGCCCGAGACCGAGATCCAGAGCTCGCGCCCATCGATCTCGAGCGGAAGCGTTTTCGCGTCGTGGACCCTCGGCCCGGGCTCCATCGCGATCGGAACCTCCGGCCCGACCACGTCCCAGCCGGGCAGGGCCTCGTCCGCGCGGCGACCGACGAGCTGCTCCGGATCGAGCCCGGTGATCGCGTGCGCGGCCGGGTTCCAAAACTGGATCACGCCGGCGTCGTCGACGAGAAAGACGCCCCGATCGACGTGGTGGAGCACCCTGGCGTGACGCTCGAGCTCGCGCCGCTGCTCCTCCACCTGGCGGTCGAGCCGGCGCACCCGAATCGCCCGCTCGAGCGAAGCGACGAAGTAGTCGCGGTCGATCGGCTTCTGGACGAAGTCGTAGGCGCCGCCGCGCAGCGCCTGCACGGCCAGATCGTGCTCGCCGTGCCCGGTGATCAGCAGCGTCGGCGTCCCCGGCCGCGCGTCCTTGATCTCGGTCAAGAGCGCCAGCCCGTCCATGCCCGGGAGCTTGATGTCGGTGACGATCGCGTCGTAGTCGACCTCGCGGATCAGCTCTAGCGCCCTTCGGGCCGACTCCGAGACGTCGATCCGGATGCTGTTCATCCGCAGCCGCAGCGCCTCGGGCAGGGCCTCGAGCAGCGCCTCGTCGTCGTCGACGATCAGGATCCGCGCGCCGTTCTCGTTCACAGCCGGACCTCCGGGCTTCCAGCGTGTCGACCGGTCATTGCAGCCGGCCGCGCGGGCCATGCCCGCACGGCCTGAATCAGACATCGCAAGCGACGTCTCACTCGGCGCCCTCTTCGCCCGCCTGCTCACCGGCGCGCGGCAGCTCGACGTGGAAGATCGCGCCGAACCCCGGCCGGCCCTCGACCCAGATCTCGCCGCCGTGCTCCTTGACGATGCTGTAGGTGATCGAGAGGCCGAGGCCGAGGCCGCCGCCCACCTCCTTCGTCGTGAAGAACGGATCGAAGATCCGCTGCGCGTTCTCTGCGCGAATGCCGGGACCGGTGTCGGCGACGGTGATCATGACCACGTCGCCCTCCTCCGTCGAGGCGATTTTGACCTTCCGCCACTCGGCGTCGGCGAGCGCGTCGCGGGCGTTCGTGAGCAGGTTGATGAAGACCTGCTCCAGCTGGATCGGGTTTCCGAGCACGTACAGCTCCCTCGGATGGAGCTCCAGCGACACCTCGATCGCCCTCACCCGTAGCTGCTCCTGGACGAGCGAGAGCGAGCGCACGATCACGTCCTCGAGGTCGACCCGTTCGAGCATGCCCGGCGCCGGCCGGCCGAAGGTCCGGAGGTGCGCGATGATCTGGGTCGCCTTCTGGAGCTGCTCCATCGCCTTGCCGAGATCGCTCTTGATCCGCTCGGGATCGGGCTCCCCGAGCTCGAGTTGGTCGAGCACGTTGCCGACGAAGAGCCCGATGTTGTTGAGCGGGTTGTTGAGCTCGTGGGCGACGCCGGTCGTCAGCTCGCCGAGCGTCGCCAGCTTCCCGGCCTGGACGAGCTGCTCCTGCTTGTCGCGCAGCTCCTGCGCGGCGTCGCGCAGGTCGCCCATGATGTGGATCATCGCCTTGCGGCTGTCGCCCAGCCTCAGGTTCGACTCGTGCGAGTCCTTGAGGATGTGGAGGAGCGCGCGCCGCGAGTTGTCGAGCCGGTCCGTCTGCCGGGCGAGTCGGCTCCGGTCGTCCTCGTAGTCGGCGAGGATGTGGAGCATCGCCCGCCGCTGATCGCCCAGCTTGCGGTTCGACACGTGCAGGTCGCCCATGATGTGGAGCAGCGCGCGGCGGCGCTCCTCCGCCTGCCGCACGCGCAGCTGGAGCTGCTCGATCTGCGCGCGCAGCTCCTCCGTCTTCGCGGAGGGCTCGCCGTTGCCGGCCGCATTCGGCATCCGGGCCTCCATCGGGTTTACTCCGCCGCGCGTTCTGCCCTGAGCTTGGCGGCCTCTTGCTGGAGGCTCTCCAGTTCCTTCTCGAGCGCGATCATCTTCAGCTCGCGGCCGACGACGACCTCTTCGAACTTCTCGAGGTCGAGGATCTTCTCCTGGAGCTCCGTCTTCGACTGCTCGAGGTCGCGCACGACTTCCTCGTACGCGCGCATGTCGCGGAGGACGCCGATCGCGCCGATCACGTTCCCGTCCGAGTCCCGCAGCGCAGAGGCGTTGAGAGAGGTCGGGATCACCTCGCCGGTCGCCGCCCGCGGGTTGAGGCGTGCGTTGCGGGTCACGCCCCGCTCGACCACCTCGCGCAGGGCGGCCGTGAACTCGCGCGTCTCCTCCTCGCTGATGAAGCGCGAGAGCGACTGCTCGACCACCTCGTCCCGGCGGAAGCCGAGCAGCTCGGAGACGGCGTCGTTCGCCTCGAGGATCTTGCCCTCGAGGTCGGAGACGAACACCGGGTCGGGCGCGTTCTTAATCAGGCTCTCCGCGTAGGCGCGCGCCTTGTCCAGCTCGCGCATGTCACGGAGCACGCCGATCGCGCCGATCACCTTGCCGTCCCCGTCGCGCAGGGCGGACGCGTTCAGCGTCGTCGGGATCACCTCGCCCGAGGCGCTGCGCGGGTTGAGGACGGCGTTTCGGGTCACGCCGCGCTCTACCACCTCGCGCAGGGCGGCGGTGAACTCGCGCGTCTCCTCGGCGCTGATGAAGCGCGAGAGCGACTGCTCGACGACCTCGTCCGGGCGGAAGCCGAGCAGCTGCGAGACCGCGTCGTTCGCTTGCAGGATCTTGC
>JBKPFE010000176.1:0-3924 GCA_046728705.1 Actinomycetota bacterium | reverse complement strand
AAGAGCTTGACGAGCTCGACGCCGAGCGCCCGGGCGGCCTCGAGCTCGGATGGGGTGAGGGCGCCGGGAATCGCCGGCAGACCAACGGCTCGGCAGCGCTCGACCATCTCGGGCACGAGGGCGGGCGCCACGCAGGCCTCGGCGCCGGCGATGGCGGCTGCTTCAGCCTCCTCGGGCGTGCGCACGGTGCCGGCCAGGACGGTAATGCCCGGTATCGCGCGCAGCCGTTCGATGGTGGGAAGAGCGTCGTCCGAGTCGAGCGTCACCTCGACGATGCGAATGCCGCCCCGAACCAACGCTTCGACGACCGAATCCACGTCCGGCACGCGCCGGAGGACGGCGACCATGCGCTCGGCGCGGATACGATCGAGCGCCGTCTCCGCCTCAGCCATGCAAGCCATCATCACATGACCTCCGTCGTCGTCACCGGCTCCGAGGGAGGCATCGGATCGGCCACGGTGAGCGCGTTCGAGGCGGCCGGGTTCACGGTGACGGGCCTCGACGTCGACGACGATCCATCGGCCGTCTTCGGCACACTCGACCGGCTGGACGCGCTCGTCTGCGCGCACGGCATCAGCGGCCGGAGTCTCGGCGACGGCCCAGTGGACGCCTGCACCGAGGAGGCGTGGGATGCGGTGCTCGACGCCAATCTGCGCTCGGTATTCGTCTACTGCAAGCACGCGATCCCGCTGCTCCGCGCGGCCGGCGGCGGCGCGATCGTCACCGTCTCCTCCGTCCTCGGCCTGGTCGGCGGCGACGAGGATTTCGCCACCTCCGCGTACGCGGCCTCCAAGGCAGGCGTGATCGGCCTGACCCGGGCGATGGCGGTCACGTACGCCAAGGACGGGATCCGTTGCAACGTGGTGTGCCCCGGACTGATCGAGACACCGATGAGCCGCCGTGTCCGAGAGGACGCTCGAATCCGCGCCCGCCTCGAAGAGCTGCAACCGCTCACCGGCGGCTTCGGCACACCCGCGGACGTCGCGGGGGCTGCGCTTTACCTCGCCACGGCGCCGTTTGTCACCGGCGCCGTCCTGACGGTGGACGGGGGCTGGACCGCCCGGTGAGACGGCTCGGCCTCGACCTCGGCGGTACGAACATCAAGCGCGTCGTCCTCGACGGCGACGAGATCGTGGCGCGCGACTCCGAGCCGACCAGATCCGACGAAGGCGTCGGCGCAGTCCTCAACCGGTTGGCCGCGCTCGCGCGCGAGGCGGGGCCGGTCGCCTCAGTCGGCGTCGCGCTGCCCGGGCTTTTCGACACCGAGGGCCGCGCCGTGCTCCTGCCCAACCTGCACGGCGACTGGGTCGGCCGGCCGATCGCCGACCCGCTCGCCGACGCCCTTGGCCGACCCGTGCGCCTGATCAACGACGGCCACGCGTTCGCGCTCGCGGAGGCGCGGATCGGCGCGGCCCGCGGCGCCGAGGACGTCCTGTGCATCGTTTGCGGAACCGGGATCGGCGGCGGTCTCGTAATCGGAGGCCGGCTTCATCTCGGCGTCGAGGATCGAGCCGGTGAGGTCGGTCACCACACCGTCGTCGAGGATGGCCCGCTCTGCGGCTGCGGGAACCACGGCTGCCTCGAGACGCTGGCGGGGGCGAGAGCGATCGCGGCAGCCGCCCAGCAGCCGTCGTTCGACGACGTCGTCGCCGCCGCGCGCCGCGGGGACGAACGGGCCCGAGAGGCCATCCGCCGCGCTGCGGCCTACATGGGGATCGCAATCGCGAACCTGACCATCTTCATCACGCCCGGGCGAGTCGTCGTCGGGGGCGGCGTCGCGGAGGCCGGTGAGCTCTTGCTCGATCCACTCCGCGCGGAGGTGGAGCGCCGGGCCGGGCGAGTTGCTCCGCTGCATGCGATCGAGATCGTCCCTGCGACGCTCGGCGCCGACGCGGGCGCCGTTGGCGCCGCGCTCGCCGCGTCATGAGCGTGCGCGTCGCGCTCCTCGTCGTCGGGATGGTCTTGGTGACCGCGGTTGGCGAGGCGCAGGCTGCGCGCACGTTTTCGGTGACCCAGGCCAAGCGCGCGTTCTATTCCCAGACCGGGGTCCGCCTGGTCGACTACCAAGCCGCGTCGACGCCGGACGCGCGGTCACTCCGGACGACGCCCTATCGGACGTCACGTTTCGGGACATTCCAGCTCTTCGTCCTCAATCCGCTCAAGCTCGAGCGCATGCTCCGGGTCTTCACGCACGGTGTCAGACCCGACCGGCGCGGCATCCGTTGGGTGCCGGATCGAGCCGGCGGCTGGATCGCAGTGACGGTCTACGCCCGCAACCTGCTGGTCGCCTGGTTTCCGCCGCAGGGGTCGAAGGGTGTCGATTCGAGCTGGGTGCGGCTCGACCGCTCCGTCGTGCGGTTTGCTCCCCGGGTTTAGCGTTCGAGGTCCTCTCGGATCAGGCCGAACAGAACCCCGTCGACCCACTCGCCGTGACGCTGGTAGGCCTTCCGCTTCACGCCCTCACGGACGAAGCCCGCTCGCTCGGCGTGGCGGATCGCGCGGTCGTTGAAGCCGTAGCACTCGAGCTGGAGACGGTGGAAGTCGAGGTCGAAGATGAGGTGTCGCTGGAACAGGCGCGCCGCCTCGTCCGAGAGCCGGCGGCCACGGAAGTCGGGGTGGATCGCCAGGCCGCCCAGCTGCGCGATCCGGCTCCGGCGGTTCGCGAGGGAGAACTCCATCATCCCGGCCCGCCCCCATCCCTTACCGTGGGGCACCTCGATCACGAAGATCCCGGCCTCCTCCGGCGTCGCCTCGGATGCGCGCACCTCCTCGAGGACGCCCCCGCGATCGCGGGGGCGCGAAGCGGCAAGAAAGGGCTCGACGTCCTCGTCGTTCAGAAGGCCGACGAGGAAGTCGACGTCGTCCTCGTTCGCGCGACGGAGCCGGAGCCCGCCGCCCTGGATCACGGAGTGACCGCCGGCGCCGGTGCCCGGCGCCGGATCGGCCGGACGACGCCCGAGCCGAGCGCCACCCCGGCGAGGATCAGCGCCAGACCGGCAATCGCGGTCACGCGAATCGGCTCGTCGAGGAAGACGGCGCCGTAGAAGAGCGCGGTCAGCGGCAGGAGGTAGACGACGAGACTCGCGCGGGACGATCCATGCCGCTCGATGAGGTTCAAGTAGAGCAGGAGACCGATCGCGGTTCCCATCAGACCCAGTGCGGCAACGGCCGCGACTGCCTCCCACCCGGGCAGCTCGCCCGGCCCCTGAGCGATGCCGAAGGGAAGGATCGCGAGCGTGCCCCAGATGACCGATGCCGTCGAGACCAGCAGCCCCGAGGAGTCCCCGAGCTTGTGCTGGCTGTACAGCGAGCCGACGGCATACGAGATCGCGGCGAGGATCACCGCCAACGTCCCGACGGCGCCGGCCCAGCCTCCTTGAGGATCGACGCCTACGAGGACGCCGACGCCGACGATTCCGAGCACGATCCCGAAGGCACGCCAGCCGGTGACGCGTTCGTGTCGCGCGAACCGGATCGCGAGCAGCGCGACGAAGAGCGGCATGGACGCGTTTCCGATCGCCGCGATCCCGGAGTCGATCCGCGTCTGGCCCCAGGCGATCAGCCAGAAGGGAAGGGCGGTGGTGATCACGCCGAGGACGATGCCCGCAGAGCCGAAGTCGCGCAGACAGCGAAAGGCCTGAGCGAAGCCTCGCCTGGCGACGAGGATCGCGCCCAGCGCGATCGAGGCGAACAACAGCCGCCCGGTCATCGTCGCCGCGGGCGAGAGATCACGCAGGGCGATCTCGATGAACATGAACGACGAGCCCCAGATCGCCGCGAGCAGAAGCAGGGGTCCTACGTATCCGCGAGTCACTCCTTCAAGCTAACGCGTCCGCCGATGCGTCTATTCTCAGACTCCTGACGGGGGTAGTCGAGCAGCCGCTGCACCGCGCCCTCGGCCTTACGGACGAGGAGCTCGACCGT
>JBKPFE010000131.1:0-3884 GCA_046728705.1 Actinomycetota bacterium | reverse complement strand
CTTGAACTCGGCGACCATCCAGTCGACGATCGCCTTGTCGAAGTTGTCGCCGCCGAGGTGGTTGTCGCCGTTCGTGGCCTTGACCTCGAAGACGCCCTCGCCCAGCTCGAGGATCGAGACGTCGAAGGTGCCGCCGCCGAGATCCCAGACGAGGATCGTCTGGTCGGACTCCTTCTCGAGCCCGTAGGCCAGCGAGGCGGCGGTCGGCTCGTTGATGATGCGAAGGACGTTGAGCCCGGCGATCTTGCCGGCGTCCTTCGTCGCCTCGCGCTGCGCGTTGTTGAAGTAGGCCGGGACGGTGACGACGGCGTCGGTTACGGTCTCGCCGAGGTACGCCTCGGCGTCGGCCTTCAGCTTCTGGAGAATCATTGCCGAGATCTCCGGCGGCGCGTACTCCTTGCCCGCCGCCTTGACGCGAACGTCGCCGTTCGGCCCCTCGACGACCTCGTACGGGACGATCTTCATCTCCTCGGAGACCTCCGAGTACTTGCGCCCCATGAAGCGCTTGATCGAGAAGATCGTGTTCTGCGGGTTCGTTACCTGCTGGCGCTTGGCCGGCGGGCCGACAAGCCGCTCACCGTCGCCCGTGAACGCGACCACGGACGGCGTCGTGCGGCCGCCCTCGGCGTTCGGGATGACGGTCGACTCACCGCCCTCCAGCACTGCCATGCAGGAGTTGGTTGTGCCAAGATCGATACCGATCGTCTTTGCCATAGTCTGGTTTCCTCCGTAGAGATTTGGGTGTCGTGAACCGAAGAAATCTAAGCCGGATCGTAGCAGGTTCTTCGCTCCTGTAGTCTGTCGCACCCCCATGGCTGACCCGCGCGTCCAGGAATACGCGCGCCTGCTCGTCGAGCGCTCGATCGACGTTCAGCCCAACTGGCAAGGTCTGGTGTTGGCGCAGCCGGCCGCGCGGCCTCTGCTGGAGGAGGTCATCCGGCTGATCGCGCGCCGTGGCGCCTATCCGCTGGTGCGATTCAGCTACGCGATGGAGCAGCTTCCCTTCCGGCTCCTCTGGGCCGAGGAAGCGCCGCTCGAGCTGCTGGACAAGCCGGCGCCGGCGGACAAATACGTCTGGGACAGAGTCGACGCCTGGATGCTGCTCGGCGCCCCGGAGAACCCACGCGAGGGCGCCGACCTCTCCACGGAAAGGCGCGACCTGATGGCGAAGGGCCAGGCCGAGTTCCTCGCGCGGCGCCTACGACTGGAGATCCCGTGGGTCACCTGCCGCTTCCCCTGCCCCGCGCTGGCGCAGGAGGCGGGCATGGGGCTGAAGGCGTTCGAGGACTTCCTCTACGGCGCCGTCCTCCTCGACTGGGACGCCGAGGGCGAGAAGATGAAGCGGATCGCCGATCGGTTCGATCAGGCGAGCGAGGTTCGCATCGTTGGAGACGAGACCGACCTCCGCTTCAGCCTCGAGGGCCGGCAAGGCGAGGTCGACGACGGCCACGCGAACATGCCGGGCGGCGAAGTCTTCTACAGCCCGGTCGAGGAGTCGACGGAGGGCGTGGTCGCCTTCACCGAGTATCCGGCGTACCAGGAGCCTGAGCTCGTCGAGAACGTCCGGATGGTGTATCGAGACGGCAAGGTCGTCGAGGCGACGGCATCATCGAACGAGGAGGGCTTGCTCGCGAAGCTCGACCGCGACGAGGGGGCACGCGTGCTCGGCGAGTTTGGAATCGGCTGCAATCCGGGGATCCAGCGCTACATGAAGAACACGCTCTTCGACGAGAAGATGTACGGGACGATCCATCTCGCCATCGGCGCCGGCCTGCCGACGATCGGCGGGAAGAACCAGTCGAGCGTCCACTGGGACATGGTCAAGGACTTGAGGAACGGCGGCAGGATCGAATGCGACGGCGAAGTCGTCCAACAGAACGGTGAGTGGACCTTCTGATCTGGTAGAGCTCGTCGACCACGATCCCAGCTGGGCCGAGCGCTACGAGCAAGAGCGTGACAGGCTGCTCCTGGTGTTCCAAGGTCCGGCCGTTGCGATCGAGCACATCGGCAGCACCTCCGTCCCCGGTCTCTGTGCCAAGCCGATTGTCGACATCGCCGTCGGGCTGAGGGAGCTGGAGCTGACGGACGAGCAGATCGCGGCGATGGGAGAGCTCGGGTACGAGTATCTGGGCGAGTACGGCCTCCCCGGCCGCCTCTTTTTCCGGAAGGGCAACCCCCGGACGCACAACGTTCATGTCGTCAAACACGGCGGCATGCACTGGGAGCGGCAACTTGTCTTCCGCGATGCGCTCCGAACCGATGCCGACGAGCGACGCCGCTACGACACATTCAAGCGCCGTCTCGCCGCCGAAGGCCATCCTCGCGACGTCTATACGGACCTGAAGACCCCGTTCATCCGAGCGGTCGAGGCCCGGGGGCGGGCTCGGGGCGTCCGACCAACCGCCTGAGAGTCGCCGCCGCCGCGGGCTCGGCAATCACGATGCCGGCGAGGATCGCGGCGCAACCGGCCAGGCCGAGCGCGCCGATGCGATCTCCCGCGAACAGGTAGCCGGCGAGACCGGCGAACACCGTCTCGAGCGAGAAGACAATCGCGATCCGCGTTGCGCTGACGCGTCGCTGCGCCCACACCTGCACGAGGTACGCGAATGCGACCGCAAAGAGCCCGGTGACGAGCAGCGCGGCCCAGACCGTTGCCCCTCGAGGCACGGAGAGGTCGCCGAGAGCGACGGCGATGACGAGAAATACGAGACAGGCGACCGCAATCTGGACGAACGTGAGCGCGAACACGTCGTAGCGGTTGGCGTAGCGCTCGACCATCACGATCTGGAGTGCCTGCGCCACGGTGCTCGTGAGGACGAGGAGGTCGCCCGTAGCCGAGCCTGCGGGAACCCCGGACAGCAAGGCGAGACCGACGAGCGCGAACCCCACCGCCGCCCAGAGCTCCCGTGGGATCGGCGTGCGGAAGAGAACGAGCGCCAACAGCGGCGTGAAGAGGACGTACAGGCCGGTGATGAAGCCGGCGTTCGTGACCGTCGTCCGTTCGAGTCCCGCCGTTTGCAGCCCGATCCCAAGCGCAATCAACCCGCCGAGCACTCCACCCGCGAGGAGCCCGCTACGCCCGAGTCTTCGAAGGCGCGTGACCGAGACCGGGGCGAGCGCGGCGGAGGCGATCGCGTAGCGAACGGCCAAGAACGCGACGAGCGGATAGAGCTCGACGGCGTCCTTGACCTGAACGAAGGTGACGCCCCAGACCGCCGTGACGAGGATCAGCGCGGCGGTCGCCACGCGGCGAGTCTAGGTGCTGTCGGTCTTGCTCAGCCGATCATCGGCGGACCGATGCGTGGATCAACTGGCCGGGACTCCGGCGTGCCCGGCTCCACCCGCCCGGGGCTCAAGTCGGGCTCGGACGGGCGCTCGACCTCGGTGTCGATGTCTTCCTCGTCCGCATCGGACATCGGAGGGTCCTCACGCGGGGTCTCGGTCTCAGCCGGTTTGTCGTCGCGGAGTTGCTCGCTCATGGTCTACAGCCGGTCGCTGATCTCGTCTTCGGCCTTCTCCTTGACGTCTTCGGCCTTCTCCTTGCCCTCATCCGCCTTTTCCTTGACGTCACCCATCTTCTTCTGAGCCTGGCCCTCTCTCTCGAGCGACTCGTCGCCGGTGAGCCCGCCCACCTTTTCCTTCGCCCCGCCTTCGACCTGGTCCCAGTTCGACATGTTCGACCCCCTTCTCGATTGTGTAGACCCCGATGTTTCGCAAGAGCGATTTCCTAAACCTCACGCGGGTGGTGGGCGTGTCGGTCAGGGGGTCAGAGGAGGCCCGACCGGCGGATCCGCCGGCCGCTCCTCGGGCGCCCGCTCCTCCTGCTGCTCGGGATCCCCAGGGTGCTCGACGTCGGGGTGCGGGCGTTCCTCGTCCGGCAGCTC
>JBKPFE010000350.1:0-2662 GCA_046728705.1 Actinomycetota bacterium | reverse complement strand
TTGCCGATCGAGCCGTCCGTTGCATCGACCTCAAAGCCGGTGAGATCGAGGCGGCCGACGGCCTCTGGATACGTCCACAGCTCGGTTTCCACGGCTCTCACCTCTCAGACTGCAAGGAGTCGTTTGAAGAACGCCCGGTAGCGCGTCAGGGCGATCCGAAGGTCTTCCGTCGAAGGCTCTTCGCCTTCCGTCCACTGGTCTTCGAGACGCGAGCGAGCCTCCGCGAACCCTGCGGTTAACTGCTCGACGAGGTCGGAGACCAGCGCGTCCGCCTGCTCGACCGCCTGCCGCGGCTCATCGACGAAGCCCACCTGGATCTCGTTCCAGCGCGAGCGGAACCCAGCCAATTGGTCTTCGGCGAAGAGCGACTGATCATCCTGCTCTTCCGAGGGCCCGTCGGCTCGCTCCTCCTCCGCCGTCTCTGTTGGCTGTTCTTGTTCGGATGCCATCAGCGAGCCTCCTGGGTGGCGCGCTCGGGAGTCTCGAGCAGCTCCTCGAACAGCGCGCGGTAGTGGACAAATGCCTGCCGCAGGTCTTCGGTGCCTGCCTCGCCCTTCTCCTGGGTGAGGTAAATGTCGTGTGCGGCGCGGTAGTTCTCGACTACGTCCGGGTGATCGACCGAGATGTCGGCCGCCCGCTGGTCGAAGTCGTCGATGGGATAGCCGCGCTCACGCATGACGTCCGTCACGAGACGGTCGGCTTCGACTACCGCCCCCGACGGGTCGTCGACGAATCTCGTCTGCACCGTCCGCCAGGACTCGGCGTACCTGTTCCGCGCGTCCGCCGACAGCGGAACGATGTCGAGCTTCTCTCGCTTGCGCTCGCGCTCTGCGAGCTCCTGCTCTGCGGCACGCTGGTCCTCGCGATCGGCGACGGACCGCTCGTACTCGGGGCCGAAGCGCTCCTGCAGAGCTTCCGACCGTCGCCTGCGTGCGAAAACGGACGCGAGTGCGCCCAACACAAGGACAGCGGCGACGGCGATGATGATGATCCAAGCCCATGTAGGCATGAGAACCTCCTCTGTTCGCACGCTGGTACCCGAACGAGTGAGCGCGAAACGCGTTCGGGCAACGTACGGGCAGAAGTGGAAACTTCCGACGTCCCGGCCCAAGATGGCAAGTTGTGCTCGCTGATCTCTGGGACTGGGTCGCCGGCGTCTTCGGACGCATCAACGACGTCTCGATCTACTGGCTTCTCCTTGCGCTCGCCCTGAAGACGGCCGAGTCGGCGCTGATCGCGGTCGGCTGGCGGAACATCCTCCGCGCCGCCTACCCTCGCTCCGGGCTGTCGTTCAAGACCACCTGGGGTGCGTCGCAGGGCGGCACGGCGATCAACGCCGTCACACCGGCCCAGGCCGGAACCGCCGCCATGATCGGCATCTTCCGAACGAGCATCCCCGGTTCGTCGGTCGCGGGAGTGACCTCGGCCACCGTCGTCCAGTCGCTTTTCTTCACAGGCGCGAGCGCGCTCATGGTGATCGCGGTCGCGATCTTCCGGCCACGGACGGTGTCGAAAGGCAGCCCGTCGGACGAGACCGGCGGCTTCGTCGCTGAACACCCATTCCTAACCGCGCTGGGGGCGCTCGCAGCCATCGCCATCGTCGTCTTCATCTGGCGACGTCTGAAGCCGCGGCTCATCGGCCTCTGGCACAAAGCCAAGGCCGGCGGCGCGATCCTTCGCGACTGGCGGCGCTACCTCAGATACGTGGCACTGCCGTCAGGCGCCTCGTACTGCTGCCGGATCGGCGTCAACGTCGTCTTCATGGCCGCCTTCTCGATCCCGATCACGGCGTTCACCGTGTTCCTCGTCGCCTCCTCGCACATGCTTTCTGGTCTCTTCGCGATCACGCCGGGCGGAGTAGGTCAGACGCAGGCGCTCGACATCGCCACCCTGCGCGGACAAGCTCGGAGCGAGGACATCGCCGCGTTCTCGATCACGCAGGACGCGATCATGACGATCTGGAACGTCGTGCTGGGCGTCATCGTGATGCTGTGGGCGTTCGGCTTCGGGGCTGCAAAGGACCTCATCTTCAAGCGCAGAAAGGCACCCGAGACACCGGCCGTCACGCCGTAAGCGCCGCGATGCATCGGCGTCGCCGGCACTGTCCACCACATCCTCCCCAGCAGTGAGTACCCCGAGCTGTTCTGGGAACCCGACAACCTCGAAGCCGCTTGCCGACCCTGCAACTTCGGCGACGGCGCTCTTGTCAAGGCGGAGAACAGCCGCTCAAGCCGCGAGCGCATCGCCGAGCTTGAGTGGATCGTCCAAGTGCAGGAGGCCAGAATCGAAGAACTCGCCCAGGCGCTCGCCCGCTACTACAAGGCCGCGATTACCCCTGACTGCGGCTGCATCGACAGGACGCTCGCGCACCGCGGCGATCTCTCGATTTGATCGTTCGACCGGCATCGAACGGGCGATTTAAGATCAGGTCTGGCAGCCAACGGGAGGTTGGTGTGACGGCCGAGGAATGGGTACTCGCAGCTACCGTCTTCCTCTCGGGGCTCGCGTCTGGCCTCCTGGGGATGCTGAGCGCGATCATGCGCCCGATGCTCGCAGCGATGGAGGGCCGGGACTTCCGGAGCTTCATGGAAGCGTTTCTTCGATACGCGGGGCATTCTTGGGGAAAGGTGTTCAACTTTGCCTGGTCGATCGGGATGACCAT
>JBKPFE010000311.1:0-2025 GCA_046728705.1 Actinomycetota bacterium | reverse complement strand
CCCGGAGCTCGTCCTGGTGGACCCCGAGCTTGCGGCGGGGGCCCGCGCCGCGCTGCCCGACCATCCCTGGCCGGCCCCGGTCCCGATCGAGCCGCGGCCGCGACGGGGCCGCAGGCGGGGGATCCCATTCGCCGGGATCCTCGGGCCGCTCAGCATCACCGCCGCTTTTGTGCTCCTGATCCAGGGATTGAGCCTAGTGCCCAGGGGCGACCGTCCGACGTTCGCAGCGGATGGCGATCGGATCCAGGCTGCTGCTGAGCCGCTGACGACGGCGCCAACCCCGCAGCCTGCGGCGCCGCGGAGGACGCAGCCGCCGGCCGCCAGGAAACCGGCCGTGAAGAAAACCGAGCCGAAGCACGGTCCCCGCGCAAGGCCGAACCCCAAGCCGGCAGCTCCTCCCAAGAGTGAGACGCGGCGCTCGACGCGGACGAAACGACGGAAGCAGCCGAAGTTCACGCCGGCCCGAACCTTCTCCTGGCCGCCGCAGGCGGGCGCCGCCTTCTACCAGGTCACCTTCCTCCGCAACGGTAGGGCCTTCTACCGAACGCGGACGCGGGCGCCTCAGGTCATGCTCCCCGGGCGGGTTCGGTTTACTCCGGGCAGGTACCGTTGGACCGTGCGGCCTGCGCTCGCCGGCGTGCTCGCCGCTCCAATCGTCGACTCCACATTCGAGGTCGGCCGCGACTAACCTGGAGATGTGCCCAGCGAGCGCAGCGTCAAGGTAGGCAACGTTCAGATCGGCGGCGGGGCGCCCGTCGTCGTCCAGTCGATGACGCTCACCCCGACGCGCGACGTCCAGGCGACGACGGCCCAGATCGCCGCGCTCGCCTCCGCGGGGTGCGAGGTCGTGCGCTGCGCGGTGCCGAAGATCGCAGACGCCGAGGCCCTGAACCACATCGTCCGTCTCTCGCCGCTCCCGGTGATCGCGGACATTCACTTCAACGCCAGCCTCGCGCTGCGCGCGATCGACGCCGGCGTGCAGGCCGTCCGGATCAACCCCGGGAACATTGGCGGGCCGGACAAGGTGGCGCAGGTCGTCGAGGCCGCGAAGCGGGCCGGGATCCCGATGCGGATCGGCGCGAATTCCGGCTCCCTTCCCAAGCACCTCTACCCGCTGGCGCAGCGCGATCAGGCCGAGGCGCTGGTCGCCGCGGCGATCGAGGAGGTCGAGCTGCTCGAGCGCCTCGACTTCCAAGACTTCAAGATCTCGGTGAAAGCTACGCACGTCCCGACGATGATCCGCGCCTACCGGATGCTCGCTGCGCGCGTGCCGTATCCGTTGCACCTGGGCGTGACCGAGGCGGGGACGCCGTTCACGGGCTCGATCAAGAGCGCGGTCGGGATCGGTTCGCTGCTCGCCGACGGCATCGGCGACACCATTCGCGTCTCGCTCACCGCTGACCCCGTGAAAGAGGTCGAGACGGCGTGGGAGATTCTCAAGGCGCTCGGCCTCCGTGAGCGCGGCCCGGTGATGATCGCCTGCCCATCCTGCGGTCGCGACAACGTCGGCGTCGAGAATCTGGCCGTAGTCGTCGAGCAGCGGCTTCGCGAGTACACGCAACCGTTCGAGGTCGCCGTGATGGGCTGCGCCGTGAACGGGCCGGGGGAGGCCGGGGACGCCGACTTCGGCATTGCCGGCGGACGAGACGTCGGGTTCATCTACGCCCACGGACGGGTGCTGAAGAAGGCCTCCTCGGACATCCTCATCGACGAGCTCTTCCACGAGATCGATCGGTGGATCGCCGAGGGCATGCCTCGTCCCAAGCGCCTGAAGATGGCCAAGCCGGCGGCGTTGGCGATGGCCGAAGCCTCGCTCGTCCCGCTCGACTAAGTGGCGATAGCCCGCGCCTCCCAGCTCTTTCTCCCGACGCTGCGTGAGGATCCCGCCGACGCCGAGGCGGCGAGCCACAGGCTGCTCGTGCGCGGCGGGTTCATGCGCCAGGTCAGCGCGGGCATCTGGACGCTGCTCCCGCTCGGCTGGCGCGTCTACCGGAAGATCGAGCAGATCGTTCGCGAGGAGATGGA
>JBKPFE010000285.1:0-2443 GCA_046728705.1 Actinomycetota bacterium | reverse complement strand
AAGCGCCTCAACCAGCTCCCGTTCCGGGTTTGGGTGATCTGCGGAGACAGCGAGATGGCGGAAGGCTCGATGTGGGAGGCGATCGAGCACGCTGCGTTCTACGAGCTCGACAACCTCACCGCGATCATCGACGTCAACCGGCTCGGCCAGCGCGGCGAGACCATGCACGGCTGGGATCTGTCCTCGTACTCGGAACGACTGCGCGCGAACGGCTGGCACGCGATCGAGATCGACGGCCACGACGTCGAGGCGATCGACGCGGCCTACCGTGAGGCGGAAGCCACCTCCGGGCGTCCGACGGCGGTCGTGGCGCGGACGATCAAGGGCAAGGGGTACTCGAAGGTCGAGGATCAGGGCGGGTGGCACGGCAAGGCGATCACGGACGCCGACGATGCGATCGAAGAGCTCGGCGGCGTACGGAACCTCACCGTCAACGTCCCGAAGCCCGAGCCGCGCGAGTCGCACAGGTTCGAACCGACTCCCAGGCAATGGCCCACATACGACGTCGGCTCCGCGGTTGCTACACGGAAGGCCTATGGGGAGGCGCTCGCGGCGCTCGGCGGCGAGCGCGGCGACGTGGTCGCACTCGACGGCGAGGTCTCGAACTCGACCTATGCCGAGATCTTTCGCGACTCCCATCCCGACCGCTACTTCGAGATGTTCATCGCCGAGCAGCAGATGATCGCGGCCGCGGTCGGCCTGCAGGTGCTCGGCTGGAAGCCGTTCGCCTCGACGTTCGCGGCGTTCATGACCCGCGCCTACGACTTCATCCGCATGGGTGCGATCAGCCGGGCGACGCTCAAGCTCTGCGGCTCGCACGCGGGTGTGTCGATCGGCGAGGACGGGCCGTCGCAGATGGGGCTCGAGGACCTCGCAGCGCTACGCGCCGTCCACGGGTCGACCGTCCTCTACCCCTGCGACGGCAACCAGACGGCCAAGCTCGTCCGGGCGATGTCCGACGTCGACGGGATCTCGTACCTCCGCACGACCCGCGCCGACACGCCGGTGATCTACGGGCCCGATGAAGAGTTCCCGGTCGGAGGGAGCAAGACCGTCCGCTCGTCGGACGACGACGACGTCACGATCGTCGCGGCCGGGATCACGGTGCACGAGGCCGTGAAGGCGGCCGGCTCATTGGCCGGCGAGGGCATCTCGGCCCGGGTGATCGATTGCTACTCGGTCAAGCCGATCGATGCCGAGACGCTGCGTGCCGCCGGCACCCCGATCGTCACCGCCGAGGACCACTGGGCGGAGGGCGGGCTCGGGGAGGCCGTGCTCGCCGCGCTCGCCGACTCCGACGAGCGGCCGCAGGTCTCGGTGCTGGCGGTGCGCGAAATGCCGCACTCCGGCAAGCCCGCCGAGCTGCTGGCGGCCGCCGGCATCGACGCGGACGCGATCGCGGCAGCGGCATTCAAGCTCGTCGCTGCCCGAGCGACTGCCTGAACTAGCGCCCTGCTGCAGCCTGGCGGCGGCGGAGCACAGTATCGAGCGTCACGGCGGCGAGCAGGATCATGCCGGTCGTGATGAGCTTGATCGAGTCGGGATAGCCGACGAGGTCGATGCCGTTCGCAACGATGGCGATGATCAGGCCGCCGAAGAGTGCGCCGCTCACCCGGCCGCGGCCGCCGAAGAGGCTGACCCCGCCGATCACGGCTGCAGAGATCGCGTCCAAAAGGATCGTGCCGCCGCCGGCGGTCAGGTCGACCGAGTTCAGCCGCGAGGCGAAGATCACGCCCCCCATCGCTGCCATCGCGCCCGAGATCATGAAGACAGTGACCCGGATGAACTTGACGTTGATGCCTGCCCGCCGGGCCGCCTCTGCGTTGCCGCCGACCGCGTAGACGTGACGACCGTAGGTCGTGCGTCCGGCGACGTAGGCCGCGCCGACGACGAGAGCGAGCATGAGCAACCCCACCAGAGGAACACCTCGCGAGTGGTTGCACACCGCGACTGCGGCGAACACGAGCGCGCTGAGGAAGAGCACGCGAACTGCCGTCAGAACCACGTTCCCGGTGCTCAGGCCGGCTCGCCGCCGGCTCAGGTACATGCCGAAGGTTGCTGCGGCGTACGCGACGGCGAAGACGATGGCGATGGCCCAGCCCTGGTTCTTCGAGAGCACGTAGTTGGCGACGTTGTTGATGTAGGCGTCCTGGATCCCGATCACGCCCTCCGTCCCGAGTTGGCGCAGGATCACCCCCTGCCAGATCAGCAGTCCCGCGAGCGTGACTACGAAGGACGGCACGCCGATGAACGCGACGAAGCCTCCTTGCAGCGCTCCGATCGCAGCGCCCACCGCGATCGCGGCCGCGATCGCAACGAGCCCCGGATACTGATGTCCCGAGTCAGGGACCTGCAACTCGGCGACCACGACGCCTGCCAGACCGCTGACGTAGCCGATCGAGAGGTCGATCTCGCCGATGAGCAGGACGAACACGACTCCGAT
>JBKPFE010000074.1:0-3018 GCA_046728705.1 Actinomycetota bacterium | reverse complement strand
GCGGTCGAGCTCGTCGTCGTAGCCGACCTCGAGCGCGGTGAGGTTGCTCCGGAGCTGCTCGACCGTCGTTGCCCCGGAGAGAGCGACGTCGGCCCAGGGCTGGGCGAGCACGGCGGCGAACGCGAGCGCGTCCGGAGTCGTGTTCCGCTCCGCGGCGATCCTTATTAGGAGGGAATCGCCGCCGCGGGCGGTGAGGCGACCGTTCGCGAGCACCTCTTTGACGAGCACGCCGAGACCCGCGGCATGCGCCTCTGCGAGAGCAGGGCCGGCGGAGCGCTCGAGCAGGTTCCAGGTCGCCTGGACCGTGTCGAAGATCTTTACCTCCAGGGCGCACCGGATCGTCTCCGCCTGCAGTGGCCCGGTCACCGAGACGCCGACCGCCACCCCCTCCTCCTGCAGGCGGCGGAGCTCCTCGAGCACCTCGCGGTCCCCGAGCACGCCGCTCTCCAGCGTGGCCGAGTGGATCTGGTAGAGGCGCAGGTGTGGCCCGAGGATCGCGCGGCTCTCCGCGAGCTGCCGACGCAGCGTCGCCGCCGACAGGTCCTTGACCTCCGCCGGGTCGGTGTCGACCCGCCAGCCGGCCGTGTAGGTGTAGCCCCACTTCGAGCCGACCGTCACCTCGCCAGGGCGCAGCCCGCGCCGCTCGAGCCAGGAGGCTAGGAAGGTTTCCGCCTTGCCGTACGAGCGCGCGGCGTCGAAATACCGCACCCCGCCGTCGAGAGCCGCGTCGAGCACCCTGTGTGCGTTGCGCTCCATGGCGTCAACCTCGGTCCGGCCGCGCAGATCCTCGCCGTGGCCGAGATTGATGTAGCCCGGCCGCCCGAGGGCCGCCAGCCCGAGACCAATGGGGCTGACCACCGCGCCGCGCATGGGACTAGCATGACTCCGATGCGAGCCGGGCTCGCGTTTCTCGCCGCACTCACGCTCGTCACGGCCTGCGGCGGCTCGAACGTCGGAGCGGGACCGGCGACCAGTGCCGGCCTCCTGAAGGCCGGCGCGCTCGTCTACTTGCAGACGGTCAGCAATCCCGAGTCGGCCCAGTGGGAGCAGGCCGAGGACCTGCTGGCGAAGTTTCCCGACGGCGAGCGCTGGCTCGCCCAGCTGAAGCAGCAGCTCCAGGACGAAGGTGTGACGTGGGAGCAGGACGTCAAGCCGGCGCTCGGGCCGGTCGTCGACGTCGCGATCTACGCCGCCGGAACCGGATCCCCCGCCGTCGTCGGGCTGACCAACCCGGAGGACAAGGACAAGCTGCTCGCGCTCGTTCACAAGCTGAACGCCAAGAGCGACGAGCCGGCGGTCTCACGCGTTGTCGGGGACTGGGTCGCGATCTCGGACCGCGAGGAGTCGCTCGAAGCCGCGCTGAAGGAAGAGGGCGGGCAGACGCTCGCCGCCGATGACACGTTCAAATCCGCGCTCGAGGAGCTGCCCGATGATGCGCTGAGCCGCGTCTACGTCGATCCTGCCCGAGCGATCGAGCTAGTCGGGCAGGGGAAGGAGCGCGACGCGCTCTCGCTACTCGGCCTCGATGCGCTCGACTTCGCCGGGGCCTGGGCGAAGCCGAAGGGAGACGGCGCGGAGCTGGCGATCACCGCGCGCGGCGAGGGAGCCGGCCGGCTTCTCGGGACCGGCGACCCGTACGCCTCCGAGCTCCTGGACCAGGTGCCCGACGACGCCTTTGCCTTCCTCAGCTTCCAGGGCGGCGGGTTGCGGGGCCAACTCGAAGCCATCCAGGGCAACCCGCTCTTCGCAATGGGCCTGCGGGATTTCGAGCGCGAGTACGGCATCGAGCTCGACGAGGTGCTGTCGCTGCTGGACGGCGAGGTTGCGTTCTACGTGCGTCCGGGCTTGCCCATGCCCGAGCTCACTTTGCTGCTCGCTTCCGAGGACGAGGCCGGCACCAGAGACTCGGCCGAGCAGATCCTTCGCACCGCCGCGACGAAGCTCGGCGGCGAAGTGACCGAGCAGGGCGCCGTCACGGAGGCGCGCTTCGAGGGCGTGACGGTTGCCCTCGGGACCACCGACGACGCCGTCGTGCTCTCCACGTCGACGACCGTCTTCGCGAGAAGCGTTGCCGACAGTCTCGCCGACAGCGACCGCTACCAGGACGCGCTCGAGGCGGCCAAGGTACCCGAGCAGTACACGGGACTCGCGTACGTGGACCTAACCAAGGTCGCGGCCTTGACCGCGGCCTACTCAGACTCTCCAGAGGTACGGCGGAACCTCGAGCCGCTGCGGTCGCTCGTGGTCTTCGGCAGCAAGGAGGGAGACCTCGTTTCCGCGCGGGCCTTCCTGGAAATCGACTAGCGTTCCGGGCCGCATGGCCACGCGCGAATTCCTCTTCACCTCGGAGTCGGTCACCGAGGGCCACCCCGACAAGATCGCCGACCAGATCTCGGACTCGGTGCTCGACGCCGTGCTCGCCGACGACACCGGCGGACGGGTTGCCTGCGAGACGCTGATCACGACGGGGCTCGTCGTCGTTGCCGGCGAGATTTCGACCGAGACGTACGTCGACATCCCCCGGCTGGTCCGGCGCCGGATTGCCGACATCGGCTACACGCACTCGGAATGGGGCTTCGACGCCCACACCTGCGGCATCGTCGTCGCGATCGACGAGCAGTCACCCGACATCGCGCAGGGCGTCGACCACTCCTACGAGCTGCAGCACGACCCCGGGGACGACGATCCGCTCGACCAGATCGGCGCCGGCGACCAGGGAATGATGTTCGGATACGCGACGCGCGAGACGCCCGAGCTGATGCCCTTGCCGATCATGCTCGCGCACAAGATCGCGCGGCGGCTCGCGGGCGTGCGCAAATCCGAGCAGCTGAAGTATCTGCGGCCCGACGGGAAGGCACAGGTCACCGTCCGTTACGAGACCGATGAGCACGACCGCCAGGTTCCGGTCGAGATCGTGCGCCTGCTCGTCTCGACGCAGCACGACGAGAACGTGGACGCCGAGACGATCAAGGAGGACGTCATCGAGCACGTCCTTCATCCGATCCTCGATCCGCGGCT
>JBKPFE010000310.1:0-19343 GCA_046728705.1 Actinomycetota bacterium | reverse complement strand
GCCGCGCCGACGGGGTCGACGCAGCGCGCCAGAGCGCTAGGGCTAGGCGTCCGTGTCGTCGGAGTCGCTGTCAGTGTCGTCCGTGTCGGCGGTGTCGCTGTCGGCGTCGTCCATGTCTGCGTCGGCGGTCTCCTGACGGATCTCCTCGGCGACGTCGGTGCGGATCTCCTCGTCGGTCAGGCTGGTGCGCTCGCTCATCTCGATCCTTCCGCTCGGGGGTGTCCTCGCGAGACTACAGACGCACTGAGTGATCTGTGACCCACAGGATGTCCTGCGCCTCACTGCGGAAACGCTCGATCGACGAGAGCGGCCCGAAGAGCACGCGCACGACAGTGCCTGCGCGGAGCTCCTCCGACCCGGACACGGTTGCGCTCCAGGACGCGCCCGGCCCGAGCGCCGGCGGCGGCGGCGGCGAGGCCGCGGTGGGCTTCAGCGCAGGCGGCGCGTGGGTCAGGTTGCCAGTCAGCCGCCGAAGCTCGGACCGTGTCTGCGTGTCGAGCAGCACCAGGCCGATGGAGCGTTCGTCGAGTCGGTACGCGCTTCGGGAGCCGTTCGTCAGCGAGACCGTCAGGCGCCACCCGTCGTCGGCGATGACAAGGCGCTCGACACGGTATGTGAACCTCGTGGCCTTGTCGCGCTCGACCCAGTCGAGCTCGATCGTCCTCGGCTCGGCGGGCGGTGCCAGCGTCGGCCCGTCCGGCGAATCACCGCAGCCCGCGAGTGCCACGGCCACTGCGACCGCGAGAGCGGCCGAGGCGCCGACTGGGCGGCACCGACAAAAAAGGGCCATGCTGGCTTTGCCAGCGTGACCGCATGGATAGACTCGCGGGCCGCGCATGGACCTGTACGAGTATCAGGGAAAGGAGCTGTTTCGCCGCTTCGGCATCCCCGTCTCGGACGGCCGGCTGGCGACTTCTCCGGAGGAGGCGCGCATCGCCGCTCAGGAGCTCGGCGGGCAGGTTGTCGTCAAGGCCCAGGTGCTCACCGGCGGGCGCGGCAAGGCGGGCGGGATCAAGCTCGCCGACGGCCCGGACGAGGCCGAGTCGCACGCGCGCGCGATCCTCGGGATGGACATCAACGGGCACGTCGTGCGCAAGCTCTGGATCGAGTCGGCCTCGGACATCGCCACCGAGTACTACCTCTCGCTGACCTTCGACCGGGGCGAGAAGAAGGCGCTCTTCATGTTGACGAAGGAGGGCGGAATCGACATCGAGGAGGTCGCCGCCGAGCGGCCCGAGGCGCTCGCCCGCCTGCATGTCGATCCCCTCGAGGGCTTCCAGCGCTACCAGGCCCGGCGCTTGATCTACGGCGCTGGGATCGAGGACGAGGGCGAGCAGAAGCAGATCGCCAGGATCGCCGAGCAGCTCTACGCCGCCTTCATCGGCAGCGACGCGATGCTTTGCGAGATCAACCCGCTGATCGTCACGCCCGACGGTGAGGTGAAGGCGCTCGACTCGAAGTTCACGGTCGACGACAACGCGCTCTACCGGCACCCGGACATCGCCGAGATGCGCGATCTGGACGCGTATCCGCCCGAGGAGCGAGCGGCGCGCGCGAAGGACGTCACGTACGTCAAGCTGGACGGCGAGGTCGGAGTGCTCGGAAACGGCGCCGGCCTCGTCATGTCGACGCTGGACGTGGTCGCGCTCGCCGGCGGCCGGCCCGCGAACTTCTGCGATCTGGGCGGCGGCGGTGACGCGCAGGGCGTGGTCGACGCCCTCGAGATCATCACTGCCGACCGGCAGGTCAATGCGATCCTCTTCAACATCTTCGGCGGGATCACCCGCTGCGACGAGGTCGCGCGCGGGATCCTCCAGGCCTTGGGCCAGCTGACGATCGACGACCCGATCGTCGTCCGGCTCGACGGCACGAACGCCGAGGAGGGCAGACGGCTCCTGCAGGAGGCGGCGCCGGCGAACCTCCACGTCGAGCCGACGATGCTGGAGGCTGCGAAGCGCGCGGTGGAGCTGGCGACATGACGGATCTCTGGAGCGAGCGTGCCGAGACATATCGCGGCTTGGCGGACCAGCGGGAGGGCGCCGACCTCGAGCTGCTCGTCTCCTGGGCGGAGGGAGAGACCGCCCTCGACGTCGCCTCTGGCGGCGGGCACACCGCCAACCGCCTGCGCGCGGCCGGTTTCCGCGTGACGACGCTCGATCCTGCGCCCGGCATGCGGGCGGATGTGCTCGCGCCGGCCGAGCACATTCCCTTTGCCGACTCCTCGTTCGACGTCGTCACGTGCCGGATCGCTCCTCATCATTTCGACGACATCGAGGCCGCAGTGCACGAGATGGCACGCGTCGCCCGCCGGCTCGTTTTGATCGAGGACACGCTGTTCACGAGCGAGCGGGTCGAGGACGCCGAGAAGCTCCGCGACCCGACGCACGTGCGCTCGTACACCGAGGGCGAATGGCGCGACCTCCTCGAGGACGCAGGTCTGCGGATCGAGCAGGTCGAGATCCTCGAGAAGCGCCGTCCGTTCGAGTCCTGGCTCGCGCGGACGGAGACCACCGGCCAGGAGGCCGAGCGGGTGAAGGCCCTGGTCGCCGACGCGATCGACGACGGCGACTACGTCGACCGGAAGATCCTGCTCAAGGCATCGAAGCCCTAATGGCGATCATCGTCGACAACGAGACTCGGCTCGTCGTCCAGGGCCTGACCGGCCGGGAGGGCTCGTTCCACGGAGTCCGGAACCGCGGCTACGGCACGCAGGTCGTCGCCGGCGTCACGCCGGGGAAGGGCGGGCAGGACGTCGAGGGCATTCCGGTCTTCGACACCGTCGCCGAGGCGGCCGACGAGACCGACGCGAACACGACGATGGTCTTCGTCCCCGCCCGGTTCGCGACCGACGCGATCTACGAGGCCGTCGACGCCGGCATCGAGACCGTCATCTGCATCGCCGAGGGGCTGCCGGCGCACGACATGCTGCGCGTCTACAACTACATCCGTCCGAAGGGGATCACGATGCTCGGGCCGAACTGCCCCGGTGCACTCTCGCCGGGGAAGGCGAACGTCGGGATCATCCCGGCGGAGATCTTCCGCGAAGGCCGGATCGGGCTCGTCAGCCGCTCGGGCACGCTCACCTACCAGATCGGCCACGAGCTCACCCAGCTCGGGCTCGGCAACTCGACGATCGTCGGCATCGGCGGCGATCCGGTCGTCGGCTCGTCGTTCATCGACGTGCTCGCCCGCTTCGAAGCCGACGAAGAGACCGAGGTGGTCGTGATGGTCGGCGAGATCGGCGGCGCAGAGGAGGAGGAGGCCGCCGGCTTCATCGAGGCGGAGATGTCGAAGCCGGTCGTCGCGTACATCGCGGGCTTCACCGCGCCGCCCGGCAAGACGATGGGACACGCGGGCGCAATCATCTCCGGAACCGCCGGCACCGCGCAGGCGAAGAAGGAGGCGCTCGAGGCCCACGGCGTCCGCGTCGGGACGACTCCGACCGAGGTCGCCGAGCTCGCCGCCGACACCGTCGGTGCGCGAGCGTAGCGCCCCGTCGTGATGGGGTCAGACCCCGCTCCTAAAGGCCCTCACCTTTGTCACGAGAATGTGACGCTCAGACGCTGAGCGCCTTTGCGCGTCTCGCGGGCCCCGTCCGTGCTGTGGAGAGGAAATTCCACTCTCGTGAAGGGGTCTGACCCCGACGGCGGGGCGCTAAGTGCGGGCTGATCGGAGGGCCATTGAGCTTCCGCCCAACCTCGTCCGGACGATTACGAAGGAGGGCTCGGGCGGGGCCGAGTGGATCGCGGAGCTGCCCCGCTTGCTCGCTGAGTGCGCGGAGCAGTGGTCGCTGGACCTGGAAGATCCCTTCGATGCCGCCTTCTCGCTGGTGGTGCCGGCCGGAGACGTCGTGCTCAAGCTCAACCCGCGCGGCGACCCTGAGCCCAAGCACGAGGGCGATGCCCTCGAGCGTTGGAATGGACTCGGCGCGGTTCGGCTACTCGCGCACGACCGCGAGCGCTGGGCGTTGCTGATCGAGCGCTGCCGACCGGGGACGCAGCTCTGGGCGCTTCCCGACGAGGAGGCGACGGAGCTCGCCGCCGATGTGCTCGAGCAACTCTGGATTCCTGCCGACGAGCCGTTCCGGCGGCTCCCGGACGAGGCGGCGCGCTGGGCAGAAGAGCTGCCGAACCGACCGTTGGAGCGCGCGCTCGTCGACCGGGCCGTCGCCTTTCTCCGCGAGGCTGGGCCAACGCAGCGCGAATCCGTGCTCCTGCACCAGGACTTCCACGGCGCTAACGTGCTCCTCTCCGACCGCGGCTGGCTGGCGATCGACGCCAAGCCGCTCGTCGGCGAGCGGGAGTTCGACGTCGCCTCGCTGATCCGCGATCGCCGGCCCACGACCAAGGCCCAGATGGAGCGGCGCCTCGACTACCTCGTCGAGCGCCTCGGCCTGGATCGGGAGCGGACACGCGGCTGGGCGATCGCCCACGCCCTCGCCTGGAACGGGACGCCCGACATGATCGAGTGCGCCCGGCTCCTCGCCTAGTCAGAATGTCCAAGGACCCGGGAGCGCGCGTCGTCAGCGGGCGACGGCGGCGACGAGCTGCGGGAGTGCGGCTCCGGTGAGTGCCGAGCCGACGCCGATCCCAACGGCGCCGGCCTCCAACCAAGAGGACGCATTCCGCGCATCTACACCGCCAACGGCGACGAATCCCGCCTCGGGGAAGGGCCCGGCCAGACTCCGAAGCCAGTCGGTGCCGAGGACAGAGGCTGGAAACAGCTTCAGGATCCGGCACTCAAGTGCGAGCGCGTTCTGCACCTCCGAGGGTGTTGCGACACCAGGCAGGTACGGAAGGTCGAGTCCTTGCGCCGCGGCGACGGTGTCGGAATCGAGCCCCGGCGCGACGGCGAAGGCGGCACCGGCGGCCGCTGCGGCAGCCACCTGGTCAGCCGTGAGGACGGTGCCGGCACCCGCCGCGTGCCCCAGCTCTCGGCCGCGCCGGCAAACGGCCTCCAGCGCCGGCATCGCATGCCCGCCGGACAGCGACACCTCAACGAGCGGAATCCCGGCGTGCCAGCACTGCTCGGCGGTCGCCACGGCCGAAGCCGGTTTGAGCTCGCGCAGGATCGCGAGCACCGGAACGCTGCTGAGCGCCTCCGCGAAATAGTCGGTCATGGTCGCTTGACGCGCCATGACGCGGCATTTTAGGGTTTCGTCGTGTGATACTTCGTTTCACGGTACGAAACAACTGCGATGGAAGGGGGCAACAGCGGTGCGCACTAGGAGCTCGAGCTGGCTACTGCTGATCGTCGTCGCACTGGCGCTCGGGGCTTGCGGCGGAACGGATGACGAGGAAGGCGAAGGCGCGGCCCAGGCGACCACAGCCACGGAAACGAGCAAGGCGGCGGGGGCCGCGCCCGACGCCAAGGCCGACTGCGCGAACGTCAAGGGCGATGCCGCGGGCGCGCGGATCGCGTACATGCCGCCGGCAACGGAATTCCCGTACTACATCGCCATCGGCGAAGGCATCAAGACGAAGGCGAAGGAGATCGGCTACAAGACCTTCATGCTTGCGCCGCAGAGCGGCGCTGACATCGAGGGCCAGATGGGCATGATCCAGGACGTCCTTACCCAGGACGTTGACGCGATCATCCTCTCGACCCACGATGAGAAGGCGGCTGCCCCGCTCGTGAAACGGGCGGTCAACAAGGGGGTCGCAGTCATCATCGTCAACTCGGACATCGCTGACTTCCCCACGCCGGTGCACGGCGTTGTCGGCTATCGCCAGCGGCCGGGGACCCACAAGATCGGCGAGTATGCGATCGACCTCGTGGACGGCGAGGCCACGATCGGCATCATCGAAGGGCAGCCCGGGTACCACTCGACGGAGCGCGTCGGTGGTTTCGTTGACGCGATCAAGCCAGAGGACGGCATGGAGATCGTGGCGAGCCAGCCCGGCGCGTGGAACGTCGAAGGCGGAAACAAGACGGCGATGGACATGCTTCAGGCACACCCCGACATCGACATGATCTTCGCCGCGAACGACTACATGGCGATCGGGGCCGACCAGGCGGCGAAGGCGCTCGGCAAGGACGACTTGATCATCCTGGGCAATGATGGCGACACGCAAGCCCTCGAGGAGATCTACGCCGGCGACTGGACGGCGACCGTGAACACGACGCCGTTCGAGATGGGCGAAAGAGTGCTCGAGGTCGCTCAGGACTGCCTGAAGAAGAAGTTCGACGGCTTCTACGTCGAGACCCCGACGCAGGTTGTCGACAAGGAAAACGCACTCGAGTTCCTGCAGCAACCCGAACGGCTCCATCCGAAGCCTTCGAAGGAGTACTAGCGGAGTAACGCCTCGCCAACGGTGGCTTCGTCCCGGCCCCTCTGGGAGCTCCGGAGCGTCGTCAAGACGTTCCCGGGCGTTCGTGCGCTCGACGACGTCTCGCTCGCGCTCGGCGCAGGCGAAACGCACGCGCTGATCGGAGAAAACGGGAGCGGCAAGACAACCCTCGCGAAGGTCCTCTCCGGCGTCCATCAGCCGGACGCCGGGGAGGTCATCCACGCAGGCGAGCGGGTCACGCTGCGTGATCCACACGAGGCACAGAGCCGCGGCGTGGCGACGTTCCACCAGGAGTTCTCGCTCGTGCCCGACCTCAGCGTTGCGGAGAACATCTACCTCGGCCGTCTGCCGCTTCGTTGGGGCGTCGTCGACTGGGAAGCCGCGCGGAGGGGTGCCGTCAAGGCGCTCGCACGTCTAGACGTCGAGATCGATCCCGATCGCCAGGTGGCCTTGCTCTCGGTGGCCGAGCAGCAGTTCGTCGAGATCGCAAAGGCAATCTCGCGCGAGATGACGCTCTTGATCCTGGATGAGCCGACGGCTGCGCTCGGGCCCGCCGAGATCGACCGCCTGCACGAGGTGATCCGGCTGCTCGTCCGGCAGGGGACGGCGATTCTGTACATCTCGCATCGGCTCGACGAGGTATTTGCGATCGCGGAGAACGTGACTGTCGTGAAGGACGGCAAGCTCGTTGGCACGAGGGCACGACGCGATCTGTCTGTCCGCGAGGCGGTGCGCATGATGATCGGGTCGGATCTCGAGGAGCACTTCGAGCGGAGCGAGACCGCGCGGGAGCGACCACGCCTCGAGGTGCGCGATCTACGGACCGAGAACCGCGTCAACGGCGTCAGCTTCTCCGTCTCCGAGGGCGAGGTGCTGGGCCTCGGTGGGATCGCAGGAGCCGGACGGACCGAGATCGCGCGCGCGCTGTTCGGCGTCGACCCGAGCGTCGCAGGTGAGGTCCTGGTCGACGGCCGGCCATGCAGCCTCACTTCGCCGAGTAACGCGATTCGTGCGGGGATCGCACTCGTGCCGGAGAACCGCAAGGCGGACGGACTGTTCTTCAACTTCGAGGGCCCGGCGAACATGACGATCGCGGCTCTCGAGGCGATCCGGGTCGGGCCACTCCTCAGCCTGACGCGAGAGCGGCGGCGTGCGCGTCTCCTGATGCAAGACCTTGCTATCGACCGGAGGGCCGAGAAACGGAGCGTGCGATTCTTGTCCGGCGGTAACCAGCAGAAGGTGATGCTCGCGCGGTGGCTGTTCACGCCGACGCGCGTGCTCATCCTTGACGAGCCGACACAGGGGATCGACGTGGCGGCCAAGCATGAGGTCTATCGGGTGATCAACGAGCTGGCGGCGAAAGGCATCGCGATTGTGCTCATCAGCTCTGACTTTCCCGAGCTGCTCGCGATCAGTGACCGCATCGCAATCGTGCGGCGCGGGCGGATCGTTCACTTCGCCGGACACGGCGAGCTGACGGAGCAGGCGCTGGTCGAGCTCGCCGCCGGCGGCGAAGCGTCGGAGGAGGCCGCGTGAAGGAGCGCTTCGCCGACGCGCTGCGCTCGCAGGTGATCGGGCCCTTCCTGATCATGCTCACCGTCGCGGCCGGGGTCGCGATCTCGACCGACCGCTTCCTGCTCAGCCAGAACCTCAAGAACGTCGCTCTCCAGGCGTCGATCGTCGCGATCGTCGCGATCGGCGCCACGATCGTGATCCTGACGGCGCAAATCGATCTCTCATCGGGGTCGCTCGTCGCCCTGACGACCGTGCTGCTGGCCGACCTGGTCAAGAACGCGGACGTAAGTGTCGCGGTCGCCGCGGTCCTGATGATCCTGATGGGCGCCGGACTCGGATTCGTGAACGGCTTCTTCTCGAGCTACGGGCGGATTCCGTCGTTCATCTTCACGCTCGGAACGCTCGCGATCTTTCGTGGCCTTGCGTTTCTGGATACCGGCGGGACGCCGATCTTCTCGGTCTCGCCGCAGCTCGACCCGATCTTCTACGGTGAGCTGCTCGGTCTACCGCTCCCATTCGTGTACGTCGTGGTCCTGTACACGCTCGCTTGGGCGTATCTGACCTACACCCCCCGGGGCCGCCAGATCTATGCCGTCGGCGGGAACGAGTCGGCGGCCCGGCTCTCAGGGATCAACGTCAACCGCGTCCGGACCGAGGCGTTCGTGATCGCTGGCGCGCTCGCCGCGGTCGGGGGCGTGCTGTTGACGGCTCGCCTCGACTCCGGCTCGCCGAACTACGGGCAAGGGATGGAGTTGATGGCGATCGCGTCGGCCGTGATCGGAGGCGCGAGCCTTTTCGGCGGCCAGGGCAACGTCTTCGCGACGCTGTTCGGCGCGTTCACGATCGTGATTGTCCAGAACGGGCTCAACTTGCATGCCGTCGCGTCGGCTTGGCAGAACATCACCCTCGGGACGATCATCGCCCTCGCTGTCGGCGTCGACATGTGGCGGGGCGACCTGGCCCGGCTCGTCCGTCGCCTCTGGTCAGGGCGCCGGCCGGGCACCGAGGCCGAACCTGTCGTTCCAGACACCCCGGGGGAGGACCGTGTTCACTCACGGACGTAAGAGCGGCTGCCGCATCACCCTCGATTACACCTATCGCGACCTGCGCGTGGCCTACCTCGAGAACGATGCCCTTCGCGTCGGCGTGCTCGTTGACAAGGGCGCCGACGTGTTCGAGCTGACTTACAAGCCGCGGGACGCCGACTTCATGTGGCACTCGCCGATCCCGTTGAGGAAGCCGTTCGCGGCCACGAGCGCACTGCCCGAAGGCGCGTTTCACGACTACTACTACGGGGGCTGGCAGGAGATTCTGCCCTCGGCCGGCTGGGCCGAAGAGCCCTACCTGGGTACCTACCAGGGGCTGCACGGTGAGGTCGCGCTGCTGCCCTTCGAGGCTCGCATCCTCGAGGACTCAGCCGAGCGGGTCGAGCTCGAGCTCACCGTGCGGACGTACCGCTCGCCTCTGCGGCTGGTGCGCCGGATGTCGCTCCGCGGGGCGCAGCCGGCGCTCTTCCTCGCGGAGCGCCTCGAGAACGAGTCGCCCGGCGAATTCGCGATCATGTGGGGCCACCACCCCGCCTTCGGCGCGCCGTTCCTCGACGAGACCTGCAGCGTGAACGTCGACGCCGGGGCGGTCGACGTGCTCGCCTTCCACGACAATGGCCTCTGGGAACCGGGCGAGGACTACGCGTTTCCACTCGTTCCGAACCGGCGCAGCGGCGAGGCCGAGGACATCACGCGCGTGCGGCCTCCGGAGACGGGATCAGTGGATGTCGTCCGCTTCAAGGATCTGCGAGAAGGCTCATACGGCCTGACGAGCGGGCGCCTCGGCCTCGGGATCGGGATGGCCTGGGACGCCGAGCTCTTCCCGAGCCTGTGGATGTGGCAGGTCTATGGCGGTCACCACGACTATCCCTGGTACGGGCGGACGTACAACTGCGCGCTCGAGCCGTTCACGAGCTGGCCGCCCGCAGGAGTCAAGAACGCGATCGAAAATGGCAGCGCGCGGGTGCTGGAGCCGCGAGAGGTGATCGAGACCGACCTCGTTGCAGTTGCCTACGAGGCAGACCAACCCGTCCGGATCCGCCGCGACGGCTCCATCGCGTCGTGAGCCAGCTCGCGACACGGGACTACGCGGTACGGGCGGTCGTGCGGGCCGCGCGGCTGCTCGAGCTCCTCCGGGCATCGGACGGCGGAGCGCCGCTGAACGAGCTGGCGGCGCGTTCTGGGCTCGCGAAGGCGTCCGTGTTCCGGATGCTGCGCACGTTGGAGGGCCTCGGCTTCGTCGAGCGGCCGGATGGCGCGGACAGGTATCGGCTCGGCGTCCGCTGCCTTGAGCTCGGCCAGGCCTACCTCGAGCAGACGGACCTACGCCGCGAGGCGCGGCCGGTGCTCGCCCGTCTCCGCGACCGCTTCGACGAGACCGTTCATCTCGCGGTGCTCGACGACGAGTACCGCGTGGTCTACCTCGAGAAGCTCGACTCGACTCACGCGGTCGGGATCATGATGTCGCGCGTCGGCAAGACCGCGCCCTCGTACTGCACGGGCCTTGGCAAGGCGCTGCTCGCGGCCCGCGAGGACGACCCGGTCGCGGCGCTGGTAGAACGTGGCGCCCTGCGCCGGTTCACGAAGAACACGATTCACCGGCCGGCGGAGCTGCGCCGGGAGCTGAGGCGAATCTCCGGCCGTGGCTACGCGCTCGATCTCGAAGAGCACGAGCCCGGCGTCCGCTGTGTCGCCTGCGCGATCGAGGGGCCCAGCGGCACGGCCATTGCCGCGCTCTCGATCGCGGGCCCCGCCCAACGCCTCACCGAGCAGTCGCTGCGGGGAGAGCTCGCCACGGCCGCGTCGGAGGCTGCGCGCGAGATCGGGCTGAGGCTGGGAGCCGCACGCCGGAAGACCGCGGAGTGATCGTCGCCGTCGACTCCGGCACCACCTCGACCCGGGTATGGGTGCTCGAGCATGGCGAGGTGAAGGCCAGCTCAGGCGGCCGCGGTGGGGCGCGAGACGTCGCCCGCACGAAGGACCGGAGCGAGCTGCTGGGCCGGGTTCGCGGTCTCGCGGACGACGCTCTCGCGACTGCCGAGTCGAGCTGGGAAGCGGTCGAGGCAATCGTTGCCTTCGGAATGATCACGTCGGAGCTCGGACTCGAGGAAGTACCGCACCTCGAGGCGCCCGTCAGTTTCTCGATGCTTGCCGAGGCGATGCTCGAGCGCCGCTACGGCGATGCGTTGCCCGCGCCGGTCCACCTCGTTCCGGGAGTTCGCTCAGGGGGTGAGGAGCTCGAGCTCGCTGACTTCATGCGCGGCGAGGAAACGGAAGTCGCCGGCCTGCTCGCCCTCGGCGAGAACGAGCCTCCGTTCCTCTACATCTCGACGGGGTCGCACACCAAGTTCGTCGGTGTCGACAGTGAAGGGCAAATCGACTGGAGCCTGACCACGCTGAGCGGTGAGCTCCTTCTGGCACTCCACCGCGAGACGATTCTCGCCGACTTGATCGACCTCGAGGCGCCGCTTACCGACCTCGCGATGCTGGAGGACGGTTCTCGCTTCGTCGAGCGTGCCGGTCTCACCCGAGCCTTGTTCGCGGCAAGGCTGCTCAACCGCGTGCGTGGGGTGAGCCCAGCTGTCTGTTCCGATTTCCTGCATGGCGCGATCGCGGGCGCGGACCTGCTCTCGCTGCGCAGGGCAGCCGAAGCCCGCGGAGGCTTTCCCGATCGCGTCGCGATCGGGGGGAAGGGAAGCCTGCGAGACGCCTATCGCCACCTGCTCGAACGGCAACCCGGGGTGGCGGAGCTGCGCGCCTTCGACGTTCCCCTCGGCGCTCTCGGCGCCTGGAACCTGTTCACGACCGTGCGGGAGGCCGCCCATGCGGGAACTCCCCAAGAAGGGAGCTGAAATGCGCAGGGTCATCAACGAGGCGACGAGGCCGGATGCGAAGGTGCTCGCAGGATTCCAGTCACTGCTTCCGCGCTACAGCCCAAGCTGCATCGTCAGCGACGTGATGGAGCGTGCACGGACGATGCACAGCTCGCTCACTCAGGCGTCTCCCGGACGCTTCGCCGGGCCTGCCCTGACCGTGAAGCTCTATCCGGGCGACCTTGTCGACTGCCTCGACGCGCTCAGGGTCGCGCAGGCGGGAGACGTGATCGTGGTCGACGCTGCGGCAGAGACCGAGACGTCGATCTGGGGCGGGCTCATGGCAGGCCTCTGCCTCCAAAAGGGCGTCGCAGGTGCCGTCGTCGACGGTGCGGTCCGCGACGTGGACGAGGTACGCGATCTCGGCTTCCCGCTCGTCTCGCGCGCGATCGTGCCGCGCTCGACCCACTCCCCGTACTCGAAGCGGCTGGAGCCGATCGAGATCAACGTGCCGATCGTGTGCGGCGGCGCACTCGTGAACCCGGGCGACATCATCCTCGCCGATGAGATTGGCGTCGTCGCTATCCCGCAGGAGGAGGCTGCCAGCGTCCTGGAGCGGGCGCTCGCCCAGGCGGAGCTGGAGGAGGCGACGAGGCAGCGGATCTCCGCCGGCAAGAGCGTAGACGAGCTGCTCGAGGAGTTCGGTCGCCTATGAATCCCACCTCAATCCCGGACTAGGAGGATTGCCATGAGCCTCGAGGGACGCGTTGCGATCGTTACCGGCGCCGCGCAGGGGATCGGCGAGGGGATCTCGGCGGAGTTCGTACGCGAGGGCGCCGCGGTCGTTCTCGCCGACGTCGCCGAAGATGGTGTGGCCTCTGTCGCCGAGCGGTTCACACGCGAGGGAGGCCGCGCTGTTGCAGTCACCTGTGACGTCTCCGAGGAAAAGCAGGTGCAGTCACTGATCGAGCACGCCGTCTCGGAGCTAGGCGGCCTACATGTCTACGTCAACAATGCTGCGCTCGGCGTCTACACACCGGTGACGGAGACGGCGGTTGAGGACTTCGACCGCTGCCTCGCCGTCAACCTGCGCGGGGTGTTCCTCGGCATCAAGCACGCGGCGCTCGCGATGCAGGCATCGGAACAGGGCGGCTCGATCATCAATATCGCCTCGGTTCACTCGATCCAGAACGTCGGCGGCACCGCCCCGTACGCAGCGTCGAAGGGAGGGGTGGCCGCACTGACGCGTACGGCGGCGATCGATCTCGCGCCGGCGGGCATCCGCGTGAACGCGATCTGCCCAGGCTGGGTCGACACGCCGCTGATCCGCGGCATCTTCGAGAGCGACCCGGATCCGGTGGAGGCACGGCGGGCGGTTGAGCGGCGGCAGCTGCTTGGCCGCCTCGGTCGGCCGGAAGAGATCGGCCGCGCCGCAGTCTTCCTCGCTGGGGACGACTCGTCGTACGTGACCGGCAGCCTGCTCTTCGTGGATAGCGGCATGACCGCGCAGCTCGAGACCTGGTCCGGATGAAAGGCGACAAATGAACGTGATCGATCAGCGCGTGACCGAGCTCGTGGATCCGCGCGTCGAGATCGAGCTCCTCGCCGACGGTTTCGTCTTCGCAGAAGGACCCGTCTGGAGCTTCCCTGACTCGCACCTGACCTTCTCCGACATCCCGGCCGACACGATGTACCGATGGAACGAGCGGCAGGGTGTGCGGGAATACAGGAAGCCGAGCAACTTCTCGAACGGGCTCGCTTACGACAAGGATGGAGCGCTGATCGCGTGCGAGCACCGCACGCGGCGCGTGACGCGCGAGACTCCGGATGGGCTGGAGACAATCGTGGACACCTACCGGGGGAAGCGTCTCAATGCGCCCAACGACATCGTTCTCGCGTCAGACGGCTCCCTTGTGTTCACCGATCCGCACTATGGCCTCGGCAAAGGGTTCGGCGGGCCGGCGGAGCAGGAGCAGCCTGTGCGCGGGGTCTACCGGATCCCGCCCAGCGGTGGCGAGCCCGAACTGCTCGTGGCCGACTTCACCGGGCCGAACGGACTTGCCCTATCGCCCGACGGCGGGGCCCTCTACGTTGCAGACACGGAGGAGTTTCACATTCGCGCCTTCGCCGTCGCCTCCAGCTGGGCCCTGAGCGGCGGCGACGTGCTCATCGACCTCCCGCGTGAGGGAGAGGGCGTGCCCGATGGCCTCAAACTCGATCTGGCAGGGAACATCTACTCCACGGGTGCCGGCGGCATCTGGATCTGCACGCCGGCGGGCGAGCTGCTCGGGCAAATTTCAGTTCCCGAGGTCGCGGCGAACCTCGCCTGGGGAGACGAGGACGCGCAGACGCTCTACGTGACCGCGAGCACGGGTCTCTATCGCGTGCGCTGCAAGGCGACCGGCCATGTGCCGCACGCTCCGGCTCGTCGGGCCTGAACGTCTCGCGTCAGCCCATTCAGCTGACCGGCTTGCTCTCGCGGTGCACAGCCACCGCCGCGACGACCAGTGCGACGCCGGCGATCTCGGTCGAGGACGGAATCTGGGCGAGCACGACGATGCCGACGACTGTCGCCGTCGCCGGTAGCAGCGAGACCATCAGGGAGTAGGTGGCGCGGCTCAGCCTGGCCATCGCGAGCTGGTCGCAGACGTAGGGAATGACCGACGACGTGATCCCGACGCCGATGCCGGCGGCGACCGCGATCGGGTCGAGCAGGACCGGCGCCGCGCTCCAGGCGCCGAGCGGAGTAATGGCGAGGGCGGCGACCAGCATCGCCGCGCCGAGACCGTCGATCCCGCTCATGCGCCGGTCCTGGGCGACGCGGTGGGCAAGGATGATGTAGAGCGCGAACAGAGCGGCGTTGGCGAAGGAGAACGCTACGCCGACCGGTTCGCCCTCGATGCGAACGTCGGTGAGCAGGTAGACCCCGCCGATCGCCGAGGTCAAAGCGACCGCGTTTCTCGCCGTCCGCATTCCGACCGCGGCGAGGGCGATCACGGGGAGGAATTCGATCGCGGCGACCGTGCCGAGCGGCAGACGGTCGATGGAGACGTAGAAGCACGCGTTCATGACGGCCAGGACGACACCCATGGCAACGACCGTCCGGCGCCCGGTTCCGTCCAGCGCCGCGAGCACCCGCCAGGGTCGCCGCCAGAGAGCGAAGACGGCGGCGGCGGAGGCGATCCGCAGCCAGGCCACGCCGAGAGGCTCGACGAGCGCGAAGAGGAGGACCGCGAAGGCCGGCCCGAGGTAGTGGAAGACCGCACTGCCGACGAAGAAGCTCTCCGGCGGTGCGCTCGCCGCGATGCGCGCGAGCCGGTTCGGGGGGAGTGCTGCGGCGTGCTGCACCCCGAAAGCGTCCCGTGGGCGGCCGGTTTCTGCCAGACTCAGGCGAAGGCAGTTCGGATCCCTCGCCTACGAAGCAAAGGAGTTCCAAGGCAGTGGCCAACGAAAATCAGCTGCTTGACCCAATCAACCGCCGTCTCCTACAAGAGCTGCAGAACGACGCCCGGGTGACGATGGCCGAGCTCGGTCGCCGGATCAATCTGTCGGCGCCGGCGGTAGCCGAGCGCGTGCAGCGACTCGAGCGCGCCGGTGTGATCACGGGCTACCGCGCCGAGGTCGATCCGAAGGCGATCGGTTTTCCGATTGCGGCGGTCGTACGGGTCCGGCCGACAACGCGACAGCTCCAGAAGATCCCGGAGCTGGCACGAGAGATTCCGGAAGTGGTCGACTGCCACCGCATTACCGGTGAGGACTGCTTCTTCGTGAAGCTGCATCTCCGATCGATGGACGATCTGGAGGAGATTCTCGACCGCTTCATCGTCCTCGGCCAGACGACGACGTCGATCATTCACTCGTCGCCTGTCGCCGGGCGCGTGCTTCCCCTGGACGGCATCCGACAGCGCTCCTAAAGTCGCCCGCGTGGAGATGATCTCGCTCGCCCGCGGCGTCCCGGCACCGGAGTGCATCCCCGTCGAGGTGCTCGCGGAGTGCGCACGGGCTGCGATCCTGAACGACGGCGCGACGGCGCTCACCTACGGCCCGTCGGGCGGCTACGGCCCGCTCCGCGACTGGATCGCCGAGCGCCACGGCGTCGATCCGGGGCAAGTCGTCATCACGAACGGGTCGCTCCAGGGCTTCGTCTTTCTCGCCGAGCTGCTCGCGCGAGACGGCGCCCGCGTACTGGTCGAGGCGCCGACCTACGACCGGCCGCTGAAAATCCTCGACTCACTGGGCGCCCAGGTCGTGGCGGTGAACCAGAACGACGAAGGGATCGACCTCGACGCCCTCGCCGAAGAGCTTCGACGAGGACCGTGGCCGGCGTTCCTTTACGTAATTCCGACCTTTCAGAACCCAAGCGGGCGGACGCTGGGTGTCGAGGGACGCCGTCGCCTCGTCGAGCTGGCCGCCGAGCATGATCTCCTCGTGCTCGAGGACGACCCGTACGGGCTTGTCCGCTTCGAGGGGGTCGCGCCGCCGACGCTGCACGAGCTCGAGGGCGGCGCGCGGGTGATCTACTCGTCGTCGTTCTCGAAGATCGTTGCGCCCGGAGTGCGCGTCGGCTATCTCGTCCTCCCCGAGCTGCTCGCGGGCCACGTCGAGGCGCTTGCTACGTCGACGTACATCACGCCGGCGCTGCTCTCCCAGGCGACGGTCTACGAGTTCCTGCGCCGAGGTGCGCTCGAGCGCAATCTCGAGCTCGTCCGGTCGCTGCTCAAGGCCCGGCGAGACGCGTTGCTCCAGGCGCTCGACGAGCACCTCGAGGGGACGGGCGCCCGCTGGAACCGTCCCGAGGGCGGCTATTTCCTCTGGCTCGAGCTTCCCGACGGCGTGGATGCCGCGGAGTTGCTCGTTGCCGCCGAGCGGCTCGGCGTGACGTTCGTCCCCGGGCCGGACTTCTTCCCGCGCGGCGGCGGCGGCCGCTCAGCCGCTCGGCTCGCCTTTAGCTTCGCTTCACCCGCCCACCTGGCCGACGCCGGTGCGCGGCTCGCGTCGCTGCTCTCTGCGTCGGCGGTAGATCTGCGAGAAGAGTACGCCGCCTAGCACCCCGAGCGCGAAGGTGAAGACGATCAGCCAGATCAGGGAGACCCCCGCTGTAAAGAGCACGAAGTCGATCTGGATCCTCTCGTCGTTTTTGACGATGAACGCGATCACGTAGAGCACCAGCAGCAGCAGGCCGGCGAGGAAGGACCACAGCCGAGCCTGCGATTCGTCTGCGCCGAAGCGGCGGAACATCCGCCGCAGTTTATGGAGCCTCTATGTCGGTCGGGGAACGAGCCGAGGCTGCGGCGGCGGCCGCAGGCTACGGGGCCTCGCTGGCCTGAACGTTGGACAGGGGGAGTCCAGGGGGAGGGCGCAAAGTCCCGCCCTGCGGAAATAGCAATCGCTGCAGCTTGCCTCGGCTCGTTTGCTCATTAGCGAACCTGACCTCCAAGGGATTAGGCTCTCGAGCGTGTCCCCGATCTCTCCCTAAGGGCGCCATCTTGCGACCTTTGTCACGTCCGCGCAAGGGGGTGTTTCACAAAAACGACGCAATTTCCGAGCAAAAGAAACTGCCGAAAATTGATGGTTTCTCAGCTGGTTTCGGCTTTCGTTGCCAGGGCCTGCAACGCCTGTTGAAAGCTGTCCACAGGGACGACCCGAAGGCCGTTGGCATACCGCCGGGCCTCGGCTGCGTTTTCCCCAGGGACGAGAAACACATCCATGTCCGAACGGCGCGCGCCGATTGTTTTCTGCTTCACCCCGCCGACCTCCCGCACCGATCCGTCCAGGCCGATCTCCCCGGTCGCCGCGACGCGCTGGCCATGGTCGACGTCGCGCCCGAGCTCCTCGAGCAGGTCGAGCGCGAAGGCGAGACCGGCGGAAGGGCCGCCGACCTGCCCCAGGTCGAACTTCACTGGCAGCGGGAGCATGATCTTCGGTTCTTGGAGCTCGACTCCGAGAAAAGGCCGGCGAGGATTGTCGGGATTCGGCACGGTGCGGATCATCAGCTCGCGCTCGCGACCTCGCCGCCGCAGGCGTAATGCAACTGTCTCGCCGGGCCGGTGTTTGCTCAGGATCCGCGTGAGGTCGTCGGGCAAAGTCACCGCCTCGCCGTCGACGGCGATGATCAGGTCGCGCGCGCGAAGCTTCCCCGCGGCGGGGTAGCCAGGCACCGTCTTCGCGATCCCTGCGCCGACCGGTTCGATCCGGACCGGAAGGCCGAGCGCCTTCAGCGCGACGGCTGACGCGTATCGCTGGCTGCGCCGCATTGCGCGAAGCTCCGCCTGCCGGCGTACCTTCTCGTCGACGCCCTGCGGATTGAGGACGTGCTCCGGTACGAGCGTGGCGCCGTCTTGCAGGCCGGGGAAGAGCTGTTCCAGGAGGCTCGCCTGGCGGACGTCGACCGCCACGTAGTAGATCCCGCCGCCGTCCCGGTCCGCCCTTTCGCCCCTGACGACGACGAGCTGCTCGAGGGCCCGCGCGTCATCCGGGAGGAGGATGTAGTCGTCGGACGGTGCGACGTAGAGAACGCCGACGAGCAGCAGGAGCGCGGCGCCGAGCGCGAGCAGGAGGGTCGGCCACGAAGGTCGCTTCATCGGAGGCCGCGCGTCAGGCCGCCGTCGACCGCGATCGTCGTCCCCGTGATGTACGACGCCCGGTCGGACGCGAGGAAGCAGACGACCTCGGCGATCTCTTCCGGACGGCCGAAGCGCCGCAGCGCGATGGGCTGGAGGTCGGCTTCGGTCGGGCCACCGGGGTAGACCTCGGCCAGCCCCTCGGTGTCGATTCGCCCAGGCGCAATCGAGTTGACGGTGACGCCGTCCGCGCCGACCTCCCTCGACAGTGTCTTTGCCCAGCCGACCACCCCGGGACGGACGGTGTTCGACAGCGCCAGGTTGTCGATCGGCTCGCGCACGGAGCTCGAGGTGATGTTTACGATCCGGCCGCGTCCGCTGCGGCGCAGGTACGGCAGGCAGAGGTTCGTCAGGCCAATCGCGGAGTGGAGGAGCAGGTCGACGGCGTCCTGGAGCGAATCGTGGTCGATCTCGACCGCCTTCGTCCTCGGCGGGCCGCCGCTGTTGTTGACGAGGATGTCGATGCCGCCGAAGGCCCGCAGCGTTCGCTCGACCAGCCGCTCGAGGTCACTCGGGGTCGTTACGTCGCCGCGGACGGCGAGCGCGCCGACTTGCTCCGCTTCCCGCTCGAGCAGGTCGCGACGCCGCGCGAACATCGCCACGTTTGCGCCCTCGGCGACCAGGGCGCGCGCGATCGCCAGGCCCATCCCGGAGGAAGCGCCGCAGACGATCGCCGTACGGCCGCTCAGCCCCAGGTCCATCGGGTTCTACTTTGAGAGGACGCCGACGACCTCGCGGACGGCCTCGGCGGACTCGCGCAGGAGCCGCTGCTCCTCCTCGGAGAGCTCGAGCTCGACGATTTCCTCGATTCCGCCGGCGCCGAGCTTGACCGGAACGCCCATGTAGAGGTCGTCGATGCCGTACTCGCCCTCGAGATAGGCCGTGCAGGGCAGCACGCGCTTCTCGTCGAGCATGATCGAATCGACCATCTGGGCGGCAGCCGCGCCGGGCGCGTACCAGGCCGAGGTGCCAAGGAGCTTGACGATCTCGCCGCCCCCCGCAGCCGTCCGCGCCACGAGCTCCGCGATCCGGTCGTCGGAGACGAGCTTGCGCAGGGGA
>JBKPFE010000062.1:0-10457 GCA_046728705.1 Actinomycetota bacterium | reverse complement strand
CGCCCTACGAAATCTTGCTCATGCTCGACCCGGAGCTGCCCGACGAGCGGCAGAACGAGATCGTCTCCCGCACGCGCGAGCTGATCGAGCGCAGCGGCGGCACCTGGGACGCTCACGACGTCTGGGGGCGCCGCAAGCTCGCCTACGAGATCGACCACAAGACCGACGGCGCCTACCACCTCCTGACGTTCTCGGCCGAGCCCGACACTCTCACCGAGGTGTCGCGCGTGCTCAAGATCACCGACGGGGTCATGCGCCATTTGGCCGTCCGTCGGAGTGAGCGACGTCCTGGCGGGACGGTAGCGTCGCCGCCCGAGGACCGGCAGGATGCAACTCAGCCTGCAACCGTCGCCGTAGAGGAGGAGTAAGGCATGGCCAACATCAACCGCGTCGTTCTCGTCGGGAACCTGACCAAGGACCCCGAGCTCCGGCACACGCCGAGCGGAACCGCCGTCTGCAAGCTCCGGCTGGCCGTCAACACGCGCCAGAAGGACTCCTCGACCGGCGAGTGGGGTGACAAGCCGAACTACTTCGACGTCACCGTCTGGGGGAACCAGGGCGAGAGTTGCGCGCAGTATCTCTCGAAGGGCCGCGCCGTCGCCGTGGACGGACGGCTCGACTGGCGCGAGTGGGAAGCCCAAGACGGCACCAAGCGCCAGGCGGTCGAGATCATCGCCGACACCGTCCAGTTCATCGGCGGGCGCGGCGAGGGCGAGAGCGGCGAGCGGCAGTTCGTCCCGGCCGGCGCCCAACAGGAGAGCGCCGACTTCCCGTCCGCCGCCGCCGACGACGACATCCCCTTCTAAGTGCTCCTCCAGGCAATGTCATCCGCACTTCTGGCGGCTGCAAACCGGCGCCAGTCAGTAGCCTCAGGTCGCGCCCATATCTCATCGATATGGACGCGCCCTGAGTCCGCAGCCTGGCTTGGTTTTCGCTCGCCAGAAGCACGGCAACATCACCTGAAGGAGCACTGCTGATGGCCAAGAGACGGGGAGAGCGGGAGCAGCGCACCGGTCGTCGCGGGCCGCCCACCGGCCCGATCAAGCGGCGCTCGTGCCAGTTCTGCCGCGACCACGTCGACGAAGTCGACTACAAGAACGTGAACCAGCTCAGGCGGTTCGTGTCCGAGAAGGGCAAGATCCGCTCGCGGCGGATCACCGGCGCCTGCCGCCGCCACCAGCGGCAGGTCGCGCTCGCCGTCAAGCGGGCACGCGAGATGGCGCTGCTGCCCTACGCCACCACCTAGCCGGGACACAAATGCAGGTCATCCTCCTGGAGGACGTCGACAAGGTCGGACTGCGCGGCGAGGTCGTCGACGTCGCGCGCGGGTATGCCCGGAACTACCTGCTCCCCCGCAAGCTGGCCGAGACGGCCAGCCCGGGGGCACTCGAGGATCTCCGCCGCCGCGACGAGATTCGGGCCCGGCAGGAGGCACGCACGCACGACGAGGCGAGCGACATCGCCACCCGCCTCGAGCAGACCGTGCTCCGGTTCGACGTCAAGGCCGGCCCGACCGGCTCCCTGTTCGGCTCGGTGACGCCGACGGACATCGCCGACCGGCTCTGGGGTGATCACAAGATCAGGGTCGACCGGCGGAAGGTGGAGCTGGGCGATTCGATCAAGCGCGTCGGGCGCTACGAGGTGCCCGTCGAGGTCTTCACCGACGTCCAGGCGACCCTGCGCCTGGAGGTCGTGCCGGAGGGCGGGGACCTCGCCCAGATGGAGGCCCTAGAAGCTGCGGCGCGCGCCGAGGAGGAGGCTGCGGCGGCTGCAGCAGCAGCAGAAGCCGCGGCGGCCGAGCCGGAGGGGGCGGTCGAGGCCGAGGCCTGGATCGAGGAGGCCGAGGCGCTCGAAGAGGAGTCGGCAGAGCCAGAGGCCGAGGCCACTCCGGAGGAAGGGTCGACTCCAGAAGAAGAGTCGACGCCCGCCGAGCCGTAACGATTCCGGAACGATTCGTCCACAGGCTTTTCCAGAGCCTGGGGATGGGTGCACGAAAAGACCGCTCGGAGCGGGAAGTTCCGTAGGCGCTCAGGGCGTTGCTGTGGGGACAACGTCCGGCCATTTGTGGAGAATCCGGTCGAACATGTGTTCTTCAGCCTGCTCAGCCGCGTTTTTTTCCCCTAGTAGTAGGGGACGACTCGGTTGCGCCTGCCCCGGGAAACCGGAATGAATGCACCGGTGAGCGCGCAGGTTGCCCAGGTCGCCCGGACCTCACCGACGGCCCCGGTCCCGCCGCAGAATCTCGACGCCGAGGAGTCGGTCCTCGGCTCGATGATGCTCTCCCCGGGCGCGATCGGGGCCGTCAGTGAGATCCTCGATGCCGGCGACTTCTATCGGGAGAGCCATGCGAAGGTCTACCGCGCCGCGCTGGCGCTGTACGCGCGCGGCGAGCCGGTCGACGCGATCACGCTGATCGACGTGCTCGAGGAGCGCGGCGAGCTCGGCGACGCGGGCGGTCGCGAACGGATTCATGAGCTCGCCGCACTCGTGCCCGCCACCGCGAACGCCGCGCACTACGCGCGGATCGTCCGCGAGATGGCGACGCTACGCGGCCTGATCCACGCGGGCCAGGAGGTCGCGCGGCTGGGGTGGGAACGGCCCGGCGAGACGATCGATCTCGTCGACCGGGCCGAGCAGCTGATCTTCGAGCTCTCCCAGAGCCGGGTCACGAGCGAGTTCGCACACATCGAGGCGCTGCTCAAGGAGAGCTTCGAGCGGATCACGGCGCTCTACGAGGCGGGCGAGGAGCTGACCGGCGTCCCGTCCGGCTTTCGCGACCTCGATCGACTGACGTCCGGCTTCCAGCCCGGCAACCTGATCATCCTGGCCGCGCGTCCCAGCATGGGGAAGTCCGGGCTCGCCCTGTGCATGGCGGCCAACGTCGGCGTACGCTGCGAGCTTCCGGTCGCTCTCTTCACCCTCGAGATGTCGAAGTCTGAGGTGACGCAGCGGCTGATGTGCAGCGAAGCGAAGGTCGAGTCCCAGCGGCTGCGTACCGGCAAGCTCGGCGCCGACGACTGGCCGCGTCTGACGGCCGCCTGCGACAAGCTCGCCAAGGCGCCGATCTACGTGGACGACACCGGCTCGATCACGATGATGGAGATCCGCTCGAAGTCGCGCCGGCTGAAGTCGAAGGAGCCGAACCTCAGCCTGATCATCGTCGATTACCTCCAACTCATGACGTCGGGATCGACGGTGGAGAACCGGGTGCAGGAGGTCTCGCAGATCTCCCGGTCGCTCAAAGTTCTCGCGCGCGACCTGGATGTCCCAGTCCTCGCGCTGTCGCAGCTCTCACGGGCCGTTGAGCAGCGCCACGACAAGCGCCCGATCCTTTCCGACCTTCGCGAGTCCGGGTCCTTGGAGCAGGACTCGGATCTAGTGTTTTTCATCTATAGGGACGAGTACTACAACGACGAGACCGAGGCACAAGGGATCGCCGAGGTCCACCTCGCCAAGCACCGAAACGGGCCGACGGGGACCGAGAAGCTCGCCTGGCTGAACCGCTACGCGAAGTTCGCGGATCTCGCTCCTGGGTAGGCGATGCTCGCCACGGAGCAGACGGTGGTGCTGCTCGGCCGGATGACTTCGTTCACGGCTGTGTGCGAGGCCTGTCAAGAAGAGCAACTCGCCGACCTCCTCGAGGAGTCGTGGCTCGGCGCACGCGTCTCGGGGACGCTCCGACTCGAGGACGACCGCGGGTGGGCGACCTGCAACCGCGGCCACCGCGTGCGGCTGATCCGCGCAGGCCGCGACGCCGACCTCGCGCCGAGCGCCTAGCCGACAGATCCGGCACACTCAGTTGACGTGCCAGCGACCGTGATCGTCGGCGCCCAGTGGGGCGACGAGGGCAAGGGGAAGATCGTCGACCTGCTGGCGCAACACTCTGATGTGGTCTGCCGCTACCAGGGCGGACCGAACGCCGGGCACACGATCGTCGCGAACGGCGAGACGTACAAGTTCCGGCACATGCCCTCGGGAATCCTGTGGGGCAAGGAGTGCGTCCTCGGCGCGGGCTGCGTGATCGATCCGCAGGTCTTCATCGAAGAGCTCGACGACCTCGAGGCGCGCGGCCTGTCCACGGAGCCCGTGCGCGTCTCGGGCAACGCCCACCTGATCATGCCGTGGCACGTCGCCCTTGACCGCGCGAGTGAGCGGCGGCTCGGCAAGCTGCAGATCGGTACGACGAGGCGCGGGATCGGGCCGGCGTACGGCGACAAGGCCGCGCGCCTGGGCATCCGCGTCCAGGACCTCTTCGATCCGAAGATCCTCCGCCAGAAGATCGAGGTCGCGCTCGCCGAGAAGAACCACTGGCTGGAGCAGGTCTACGGCGCGGAGCCGCTCGAGCTCGAGGACGTCTCCAGGCGCTACGAGAGTTACGCCCAGAGGCTGCGCCCGTACATCGCCGACAGCTCGCTGCTCGTCGACCAGGCGCTTCGCGACGGGAAGTTCGTGCTGTTCGAGGGAGCACAAGGGACGCTGCTCGACCTCGACCACGGCACGTATCCGTTCGTCACGTCGTCGAGCCCGATCGCGGCTGCCGCCGCGGTCGGCGTCGGGATCGGGCCGAAACGGATCGACGCTGTGCTCGGTGTGGCGAAGGCGTATCTCACGCGTGTCGGCGAGGGACCGTTCCCGACCGAGATCCAGGGGCCGGACCAGGAACGGGTGCGCGAGCTCGGTGGCGAGTACGGAACGGTGACCGGCAGGCAGCGCCGCTGCGGCTGGCTCGACCTCGTCGGCCTGCGCTACGCGTGTCGCCTCAACGGTCTAACCTCACTCGCGCTGACCAAGCTGGACGTCCTCTCGAGCTTCGCGGAGCTGCCGGTGTGCGTCGCCTACCGGCTTCCTGACGGCACCGAGACCGAAGAATTCCCGGCCCATCAGAGCGACTTCCACCACGCCGAGCCGGTCTATGAGGTCCTGCCCGGGTGGGAGGAGCCGCTGGACAGCGTCGAAGAGGTCTCGCGCCTCCCGGAGGCAGCGCGTGGCTACGTCGAGTACATCGAGCGGGCGCTCGGAGTCGACGTCTCGCTGATCGGCACCGGCCGGGCCCGCGAGGACGTGCTCGCGCAGCGCGGGCTCGAGGCGATCGCTCGGCCGTGAAGGTGCTGCTGATCGGTGCGGGCGGCCGTGAGCACGCGCTCGCCTGGAAGTTGAGCCAGAGCACTCGACTCACCGAGCTGCACGCGGCACCCGGCAATCCTGGAATCGCGCGACTCGGCGAGTGTCATCCCGTTCGCGCTGAGGACGCCGAAGGGCTGCTCGATCTGGCGCACGCCCTCGAGGCCGACCTCGTCGTCGTCGGACCGGAGGCGCCGCTCGTGGCGGGCGTCGCCGACGAGCTGCGCCATGCCGGGATCGCAGTCTTCGGGCCGGGCAAGGAAGCTGCACGGATCGAAGGGTCGAAGAGCTTCGCCAAGGAGGTCATGCGGGCCGCCGGCATTCCGACGGCGGAAACCATGTCCGTTGCCCGAGCGCCCTGTGTTGTCAAAGCCGACGGTCTGGCCGCGGGCAAGGGGGTTTTTGTCTGCCGGGATCGGGTCGAGCTCGACACGGCGCTCCGCGAGGTCGCACGACTCGGCGACACCTGGCTCGTCGAGGAGCTGCTCGGAGGAGACGAGGTTTCGGTGTTCGCGCTCGCGAGCGGCCAGCACACGACCGTCCTTCCGGCGGCGCAGGACTACAAGCGCGCGTTCGACGACGACCAGGGCCCGAATACCGGCGGAATGGGTGCGTACTCGCCGGTTGTCGGGCTCGATGAGCACGCCGCGGAGGAGTTGATCGACACGATCCACCTCCCGGTCCTGCATGAGCTCGCCGCGCGGGGCACGCCGTTTGTCGGGGTGCTCTTTGCCGGGATGATGCTCACCGATGCGGGCCCCAAGGTGCTCGAATTCAACTGCCGTCTCGGCGATCCCGAGGCGCAAGTGCTGCTCCCCCGGCTCGAGGGCGACCTGCTTGGTGCGATGGCCGGCGCCGCGGCAGGCGATGCGGCGAGTTCCCCCCTCGCGGTTTCAGACGACGCGGCGGTCACAGTCGTCATCGCTGCATCCGACTATCCGGCGCAAGGCGATTCCGGAACGCCGATCGAGGGCATCGAGGACGCCGAGGCCGAAGGGGCACTCGTCTTCCAGGCAGGAACCGCGATTCACAAGGGTCGGGTAGTAACAAACGGCGGGCGGGTCCTCAGCGTCACCGGCTTGGGACCGTCGCTGGAAGAGGCGCGGGAGCGCGCCTACGAGGCTTGCGGGCGGATCTCATTCGAAGGGATGCGCTTCCGGCGGGACATCGCGGCGAGGGCGGTGAACGTTGCAACCTGAGACACAGACCGAGCCGTTCGCCGGCCTCGAGGAGTTCGGTGAGCCGGCGGCGCTCGTCGGCATCCTCGTCGGCTCGGAGTCCGACCGCGAGGCGATGGACCCGGCCCTACAGGAGCTGGACGACCGCGGGATCTCGTACGAGTTCCACGTGCTGTCGGCCCACCGCGACCCGCGCGGCGTGGCCGAGTATGCGTCGACGGCGGCACTGCGCGGCGTGCGGGTGATCATCTGCGGGGCGGGCATGGCCGCGGCGCTGCCGGGCGTCGTCGCCTCCTACTCCGAGCTCCCCGTGATCGGCGTCCCGCTGCGCTCCAGCAAGAGCGTCGGTGACGGGCTCGATGCGCTCCTTTCGATCGCCCAGATGCCACCCGGGGTGCCGGTGGCGTGCGTCTCGATCGACGGCGCCCGCAACGCCGCGGTGCTGGCCGCACGGATCCTCGCGCAGGGCGGCGGGCTTCCGCCCCAGCATCTCTAGCCTGGGCCGTCTCTAGAATCGAACCGGTGATCGGCAGGTACTCGCGCCCGGCCATGGCCAGCATCTGGTCGGACGAGGGAAGGCTGGCCCATTTGCTCGAGGTCGAGCTCGCCGCGCTGGACGGCTGGGCCGGCGTCGGGGTCGTGCCGGCGGAGGCGGTGGCCGAGATCCGCCGGCGGGCCGTCCCGCCTACGCCTGAACGGGTCGCGGAGATCGAGGAGCGCACACAGCACGACCTGGCCGCGTTCGTCGACGCGGTCGCCGAGCAACTCGGCCCGGTGGGGCGCTGGTTCCACTACGGGCTGACCTCGTCCGACGTGCTCGACACCGCTCTCTCGCTTCAGATCCGTGAGGCCGGGCAGCTGGTGCTCGAGGGGATCGACTCGGCTCTCGATGCGGTGATCGCTCAGGCCGGCAGGCATCGCGCAACGCTGATGATCGGGCGAACGCACGGCGTCCATGCCGAGCCGACCACGTTCGGGCTCAAGCTTGCCGTCTGGGCGTTCGAGCTCGATCGCGCCCGCGTGCGCATGCGGGCGGCGCTCGAAGGGCTCCGCGTCGGAAAGCTCTCGGGCGCGGTCGGGACGTACTCGACGACCGATCCGGAGGTCGAGCGAGTTGCGTGCGAGCGGTTGGGACTCGAGCCGGCGGCGGCGTCGACCCAGATTCTCCAGCGCGACCGCCATGCCCAGTTGCTCGCCGCCCTCGCCGTGACGGCCGCGTCGCTCGAGCGCTTCGCGCTCGAGATCCGGCACCTCGCGCGCACGGAAGTCCGGGAGGTGGAAGAGCCGTTCCGCCGCGGTCAGAAGGGATCGTCGGCGATGCCGCACAAGCGCAACCCGGTCATGGCCGAGCGGATCTGCGGACTGGCCCGAGTCGTGCGGGCAGCCGCGGTCGTCGGCCTCGAGAACGTGGCGCTGTGGCACGAGCGCGACATCTCTCACTCCTCGGCCGAGCGCGTCGTGATTCCCGATGCCTTTCTGGCACTCGACTACATGCTCGACCGCTTCAGCTGGCTCGTCGGCGGCCTGGTCGTCCGGCCCGAGCGGATGCGGCGAAACTTCAAGGCGAGCCACGGTCTCTTCTTCAGTCAGCGGTTGCTGCTGGCCCTGGTCGAGAGTGGGCTCGAGCGGGCGCGCGCGTACGAGCTGGTGCAGCGGGCTGCAATGCGCGCCTGGGAAGAGGAACAAGATTTCGCCGAGCTCGTCCGCGCTGACTCGGAGCTTTCGTCCGCGCTCGATCCAGCTGCGCTGGAGGAGGTCTTCGACCTCGGCGCCTACACGCGTCATGTGGACGTCGTGTTCGAGCGCCTACACGACCTGTCTCGAAGAGAGGAGCCCATCCATGCCTGAGGCCGGTACTCACGTCGCCAGCGGGAAGGTCCGCGAGCTGTATGCGCTCGATGGCGACCGCTTGCTGCTCGTCGCCAGCGACCGGATCTCGACGTTCGACGTCGTCCTTCCCACCGAGATTCCCGAGAAAGGGCGTGTCCTGACCGGGCTCTCAGCGTTTTGGTTCGCGCGGACCGGCGACTTTTGCGCCAACCACCTGCTCGCCATCAGGCCCGATGGGCGATCGCTCGAGTGCCGCCGCCTCGAGATGCTTCCGATCGAGTGCGTCGTGCGCGGCTACCTCGCAGGCTCGGGCTGGAACGACTATCAGGCGAGCGGCGAGATCTGCGGCCACCAGCTCCCCGTGGGTCTCCGTGAGTCCGACCGGCTCGCGACGCCAATCTTCACGCCGGCGACGAAGGCGGTGACGGGTCACGACGAGAACATCACACGCGAACAGGCCGCGGAGCTCATCGGCGTCGAGCGGCTGGCCGAGGTCGAGGCCACCTCGCTCGGGCTCTATCGATTCGCCTCGGACTATGCCGCCGAGCGCGGGATCATCATCGCGGACACGAAGTTCGAGTTCGGGCTCGACGATGAGGGCCGGCTCGTCCTCGCCGACGAGGCGTTTACGCCTGATTCCTCCCGCTTCTGGCCGGCCGACTCGTATGCTCCAGGCGGGGCGCAGCCGTCCTTCGACAAGCAGTTCGTCCGCGACTACTGCGAGACCGTGGGGTGGGACAAGACCGACCCCGGTCCCGAGCTTCCCGGGGACGTCGTCGCCGGCACGCGGGCTCGCTACGTCGAAGCCTTTGAGCGGCTGACCGAGCGGTCGTTCGACTCGTACCTCGATGATCCCGAGTCGGTGCTCCGGTGAGAGCGACGGTTCTCGTCCGGCCCAAGCCCGGCATCCTCGACCCTCAGGGCGAAGCGGTGGAGAGCTCCCTGCGCCAGCTCGGCTTCTCGGTCGCCGACGCCCGCATCGGCCGGGTTGTCGACCTCGAGGTGGACGCGAGCGATGCGGCGGCAGCCCGCACCGAGATCGAGCAGATGTGCGAGCAGCTGTTGGCGAACCCTCTGATCGAGAGCTACGAGATCGAGATCCAGGCGTGAACGACCTCCGCCCCCGAATCGCCGTCATCACCTTCCCCGGCTCGAACGACGACCAGGATGCTCTGCTTGCGCTCGAGCACCTCGGCGCGGACGCCGTCACCATCTGGCATGCGGACGAGCGGCTTCCGGAGGTCGCGGCCGTCGTGCTCCCGGGCGGCTTCTCCTACGGCGACTACCTTCGTTGCGGAGCGATCGCCCGTTTCTCGCCGGCAGTGAAGGCGCTCGCTGAGTTTGCCGCTCGGGGTGGGCTCGTGCTCGGGATCTGCAACGGCTTCCAGATCCTCTGCGAGGCCGGCCTCCTGCCGGGCACGCTCCGGCCGAACGCGTCGCTCTCGTTCATCTGTCGTGATGTCGTTTTGAGGGTCGAGCGCGCCGACACGCCGTTCACCGCTGGGTGCGCGCGGGGGCAGCGCCTGACGATTCCGATCAAGCACGGCGAAGGCTGCTGGTTCGCCGATGCGGACCTGCTCGCTCACGTGGAGGCTAGCGGGCAGGTCGTCCTTCGCTACCAGGACAACCCGAACGGCTCGATCGGCGCCATCGCGGCCGTCTGCAACAAGCAAGGCAACGTTATGGGCCTGATGCCACATCCCGAGCACGCGGTCGATTCGCTGCTGGGCTCGACGGACGGAGCGCTGATCCTCGGGAGCCTCGTCGAGGCGGCCCGCGAGGCTTCGCGCCGGCCCGCCGTGACGGCTGCCGGCTAGCGCTAGCCACCGTCGAAGCGGAGCGCGGCCGCCAGCGCCTCGTGCTGGCCCAGCGCCTTGCGGAGCCGCTCCAGGTCGGCGCCACGCAGCGTCACCGGGCCACGGCGAGTAACGCCGTCGGTCGTGTAGGCGAAGCGGACGAGCCGGTCGCCCTTCGCGTCCTCGAGCAACTGGACGAGCGACGCGAACCGCTTCTCGCCCGCCCGTTGCCGCAACTGCACCTCGTCGACAAGCGTCGCCTTGCCCCAGGCTGTCGTGATGTCTGCCATGGCAACAAGGCTATCCGGAAGCCCCGCGCGCGTCTGCGCTGAATTTGTCTCGAGACTGTGCCGGGCTATCCCCAGCGGAAACCGGTCGGCGTCGCCGCCGGTGCGAGCGGGCTCTCCGGCAGCGCCGGATCGAGGGGAGCTACGTTGTACCCGCCGGGCGCAACGTCGTTCGGGGTCTCGGGATGGAACAGCGACGCCAGGTACTGGATCTGGCCACGACCCACTCCGAGCTCGAACTGGCC
>JBKPFE010000014.1:0-3111 GCA_046728705.1 Actinomycetota bacterium | reverse complement strand
ACCGGCACGCCGAGGTGGAGCGTCTCAAGGGCCTCGGGGCGAACGAGGTCGAGGAGCGGTCGCAGAAGATCGGTCCGTACGAAGAGTTTTGGACGGTCATGCGCGATCCCGAGGGCAACGGTTTCTGCGTTTCATGACGCTCGACCCGTCACGCACGGTCGGCGAGCTGAAGGAGCTCCGCGAGCTGACGGGCAACGAGGACGGCGCCCAGCGGGTCGCATGGACGGACACATGGGTGCAGGCCCAGGAGTGGATGGCCGCGAAGCTCGAGGGGACCGGCGCGAAGATGGAGTTCGACGAAGCGCGCAACCAGTGGTGGACGCTGCGCGGCCGCTCCGACAAGGAGCTCCTGATCGGCGGGCACCTCGACTCGGTTCCAAACGGCGGGTGGCTGGACGGCGCGCTCAACGTCGTCGCCGGCTCGGAGGTGTTCCGTCGGATCGCCGAGGAGAGCGAGCCTCCCGTGACCGTGCGCCTGGTCAGCTGGGCCGACGAGGAGGGAGCGCGCTTCGGGCGCTCTCTCTTCGGGTCGAGCGCCGCTGCCGGCTCGATGCGAGACCAGGACGAGCTGAGGCAGCTGACCGACCGCGATGGGATCTCGCTGCCGGACGCGATCGGCGCCCACGGCGTCGAGCTCGACCGCGCGACCGAAGCAGGGAAGCAGCTCGAGAACGCGGCTGCCTACCTCGAGCTCCATATCGAGCAGGGGCCGGTGCTGGAATCGATGGATCTCCCGTTGGGCGCCGTGCTCGGCACATACGGCGTCGAGCGCCACCGCGTCACGTGGCGGGGCCAGGCAGCACATGCGGGCTCGACGCCGATGGATCAGCGCCGGGACGCGCTCGCCGGGGCGGCCAAGCTCGCACTCGAGCTCAGGCACATCGCCGCCCGGACGGGGGACGGCGCCGTCTGCACCTCGGGCGGAGTCGTCTGCCACCCGGGCATCGTCACGTCCGTCGTCGAGACCGCGGAGCAGCTCCTCGACCAGCGCCACCTCGACGCCGACAAGCTGGCGGCGCTGCTCGAGGACGCCAAGGCGTCCTCTCGCCGATTCGCCGAGGAGGAAAACATCGAGGTCGAGTTCGAGCGGATCTGGAACATCGAGCCGATCCTCTTCGACGACCGCCTGATCCAGTTCACTGAGGGGGCGATCCAGGAAGTCGCGGGGGAGTCGCATCGCCTGCCGAGCGGTCCGCTCCATGACGCCGCCGAGGTCTCGCGCGCTGGAATTCCGACCGTGATGCTCTTCGTCCAGAGCCTCCGCGGGCTCTCGCACACGAAACTCGAGGACACGAAGGAAGAGCACCTCGAGCTCTCTGTCCAGGCGCTGGACGGCCTCGCGTCGAAGACGATCGACTGGCTCCGCCGGGGGTCAGACCCCGTGCGCTAGGCCGCTTGGCTACGCCTGCGCCGGGCCGGCTTGGGGTCAGACCCCTTGATACGGCGGGACTTAGATTCCCGACGGCAGTCGCTAGGAGAGGCGGACGAGTGCGACGCCGCCGGCCAGCAGCAACACGCCAACGATGCGGAGTGCCGTGATCGGCTGCTCCTCGAACCCCACCCAGCCAAAGTGGTCGACCGCAAGCGACGCGATCGCCTGGCCGGCGAGGATCAAGGCGACGAGCGTGGCTGCGCCCAGCTTCGGCGCCGTCACGATCGAGCCGAGCACGTAGAACGCGCCCAGCAGCCCGCCCGTCCAGACCCACCAGGGCGCCTCGCCCGCGCGATCCGGCCACCCCCTGGCTGCAAACAGAACGGCGACGAACAGGGCGACGGCGCCGACGACGAACGAGACGAACGCGGCCCGCACCGACCCGCCGATCCACTCGGCGAGCTGGGCGTTGATTCCGAACTGGATCGGAAGCATTGCTCCGGCCGCGAGCGCGAACAGCAGGTAGCCCCAAATTGCCACGGCGGGGATTTCAAGGGAAGATGTCTGTTTCCCTGCCGGCCCACCAGGAGGAGACATGCTCGCGTTCGGCGTCACCGTCTTGCCCGACCCGCCTTCGTCTCGCTTCTTCGAGCTGGTCGAGCTGGCCGAACAGCATGGCTTCGAGTACGCCTGGACCTACGACTCGCACATCCTCTGGCAGGAGTCCTATGCGACCCTTCCCCTCGCCGCCGCCCGCACGAGCAAGATCAAGCTCGGCCACTTCGTGACCAACCCGGGCATCCGTGACCCGACGGTCACGGCGAGCTGGTACGCGACGATGCAGGACCTCTCGAACGGCCGGATGGTGATGGGCATCGGCCGCGGCGACTCCTCGCGCCGAGTCGTCGGGCTCAAGCCCGTGCGCGTCGCCGAGTTCGAGGCGCGCTGCCGGATGATCAGGGATCTGATGAACGGACGGAAGGTCGAGTGGAACGAAAAGGAGCTCGAGCTCTCCTGGGCGCGGAAGGAGCTGCCCCAGATCCCGATGTGGGTCGCCGGTTACGGGCCGAAGGCGCTCGGCGTCGCGGGGCGAGTCGGAGACGGCGTGATCATCCAGCTCGCCGACCCCGTGATCATCCAGTGGATCATGGACACGGCGCGGAAGGCCGCGGAGGAGGCCGGACGCGACCCGTCGGAGCTCAAGTGCATCGTCGGCGCACCGAGTCACATCTCGGATGACCTGGCGGATGCCCGGGACCAGGTGCGCTGGTTCCCGGCGATGGTCTCGAACCACGTCATGGACCTGATCGAGAAGTACGGCTGGGAGTCCGAGATTCCAGAGGCGCTCACGGACTACGTCAAGGCGCGGAAGTTCTACGACTACAAGGACCACAGTCGCGTCGGCGCGGCTCACGGCGAGTTCGTGACCGACCAGATCTGCGATCGCTTCTGCGTGCTCGGGACGGCGGATCAGGCGACCGATAAGCTGCGGGAGCTCGAGGCGGTCGGCGTCGACCAGTTCAATATCTACCTCATGACCCACAGCCAGGAGGAGACCCTCGCCGCCTACGGCGACGAGATCATCCCGCAGTTCGCCGGGGTCACTGCGTAGTGGCACAAGTCGTCCGGATCGAAGGCACCGAAGCGACGGCGAAGATCCGCAGCGTGGTCTGGGTCATCGTGCTCGAGATCGTCACGATCTTCATCTACGGATTCTTCTGGTGGTACTTCATCCACCG
>JBKPFE010000122.1:0-9274 GCA_046728705.1 Actinomycetota bacterium | reverse complement strand
ACACCTGGCTTCCGGATGCGATGGAGGGGCCGACCCCGGTCAGCGCCCTCATCCACGCGGCGACGATGGTCGTTGCCGGCGCCTTCCTGCTCGTTCGACTCAACCCAGTCTTCGAGCAGGCGCCGCGAATCCAGGACCTGGCGGCCGGGCTCGGGGCTATCACGCTCCTCGTCGCCGGGTTGATCGCGCTCGTCCAGACCGACATCAAGCGCGTGATCGCCTACTCGACGATGTCGCAGATCGGCTACATGTTCGTCGGCGCCGGGCTGACCGCGTACGGGAACTCGATGTTCCACCTGATGACGCACGCCTTCTTCAAGGCGCTGCTCTTCCTCGGCGCCGGGATCGTCATCCATGCCCTAGTCGGCAACCAGGACATGCGGAACATGGGCGGCCTCGGCCGGATGCTCCCGAAGACCTTCGCGGCGATGCTGATCGGTGCGCTCGCTCTGGCCGCGATCCCGCCGTTCGCTGGCTTCTTCTCGAAAGACCCGCTGATGGCGGCGGCGCTCGATGCCGGCGCCTACGGACAGCTCTTGTGGGCGGTGGCGCTGGCCGGAACGTTCCTGACCGGCCTCTACGCGTTCCGGATGATCTTCATCGTCTTCGGCGGCGAGCCTTCGCCGTTCGTCCGCGAGCACCTCCACCGGCCGGGACACACGATGCCGGCGCTGTGGATGGCCTGGACGGTCGGCGCCCTCGCGGTGCTGTCGGTCATCGGCGGCTGGATCCAGTTCTCCCCCTTCTGGCACCCGCTGAGCGACTTCCTCGACCCTGTCGCGGAGCCGGGCGTCGAGCCGACCGGTGTGGAGGATTTGGTGACGAGCGTGCTTTCCGTCGGGCTCGGCGCCCTCGGAATCGGGATCGCGTGGTGGATCTATTCCGCGCGGCGCGCCGCAGTGCCCAGGTTCGCTTTCGGGCAGCGGGTGCTCGAGCACAAGTTCTACTTCGACGAGCTCTACGACGCCGTCTTCTACCGGCCGGCCGCCTGGCTCGCGGCTGCGGCGATCCGCTTCGTCGAGGGACCGCTGATCGCCGGCTCGATCCAGGGAGTGACCGAAGGCGCGCGGCTCCTCGCCACGCGAGTCACCGAGGCGCAGACCGGCCTCCTCCGCACGTACGCGCTGGCCCTCGGCAGCGGCGCGGCCATTCTCACGCTCGTCTTCCTGGCGGTCCGGGCCTAGTGAACGACTGGCTGACCACGATCCTGATTTTGCTTCCCCTGGCCGCCGCGCTCGTCGTCTGGCTGCTGCCGTGGTCGAGCCAGACCGCCGGCTCGGTCGCGCTCCTCGCCGCTCTCGCCGAGGTCGGAGTCTGGATCAACGCACTTACCCGCTTCGACTTCGGTGCGCCCGGGATCCAGTTCGACCAGCAGCGGACGTGGTTCGACGACCTCGGCGTCTCCTATCACGTCGGCCTGCTCGGCTTCTCGCTCTGGCTGGTCGGGATGGCGGTTGTGGTGATGGCGGCGGCGATCGCGTACGCGTTCTGGACCGGCCGCGAACGGCCTCGCGCGTACTTCGGCCTGATGCTCTTCCTGACCGGCGCCGTTGTCGGCGTCTTCTCCGCCCAGGATCTGCTCCTCTTCTACGTCTTCTTCGAGGCGATGCTGATCCCGCTCTACGTGCTCGTCGGCGTCTGGGGTGGAGCCGGGCGGCTGACGGCGACGATCAAGTTCATCATCTACACGATGGCCGGCTCGCTGCTGATGCTCGCAGCGATCGTCGCCCTCGGCCTCCAGGCAGGGACGTTCGACCTGACCGCCCTCGAGAGCGACAACGACTGGATCTTCCTCGGCTTCGTCGCCGCCTTCGCCGTCAAGGCCCCGCTCTTCCCGCTGCACGGCTGGCTGCCAGACGCCTATCGCGAGTCGTCACCCGAGGTCGCCGCCGTCCTCTCGGGCGTAGTCTCCAAGGCCGCCGGGTTCGGCTTCCTCTACATCGCGATCTTCCGCTTCCCCGAGCCGGCGAACGATCTCCAACCTCTGCTGCTCGCTCTGGCGGCTGCGAGCCTGGTCTACGGGTCGATCGTCGCCTTCCGGGCGCCGGACGTGCGCAGCGTGATCGCCTACTCCAGCCTGGCGCAGATGGGCCTGATCACGATCGGGCTCTTCGCGCTCAACGACCTTGGGCGTACGGGCGCGGTCCTGCAGATGGTCAACCACGGACTGATCTCGGCTGCGCTCTTCCTGCTCGCAGGGACGATCGAGCGCCGGACGGCGACGGGGGACTTCGACCGGCTGGGCGGGATGGCACGCGGCCGGCCCGCGCTCGCCACGCTCTTGCTGACCATCGGCGTGATCGCGCTGGCGGTACCGGGGTCGACCGCCTTCGCCGGCGAGTTCCTGATCCTTGCGGGCGTCTTCGACCAGGGGTGGGGCTGGGCAGTCGTCGGCGCCGTGGCGATCGTCCTCGCGGCGATGTACATGCTGCGGCTGATCTCAGCCGTGCTCCACCAGCAGGTGGGCTCGTCAGTGCCCGCAGAGGCGCTGGATCTCAGGCCGGCTGAGCTCGCAATCGTCGTTCCCCTCGTCGGCTCCTTGCTCGCGCTCTCGGTCTGGCCGGCGGCGGTCACCGACCACCTGACCTTCCTATGACCAAGCCCACCGTTGATTGGTTCGCGCTGGCGCCGTCCCTGGCGCTCCTCGCAGCTGCGTCCCTGGCGCTGCTCGGCGCGGTGTTCGTCCCCGCCGTGGCGCGAAAGGCCTTTGCGGCGGTCGTGGCCGCCGCCGGGTTCGTCGCGGCGGGGGTCTGGGCGGGACTTCTGTATTCCGAGACGCCGAACGCGTCAAGCGAAATCTCCGATGCGATCACGCGCGACCGCTTCGGCGCGCTCGCGCAGATCATCATCGTCGGCGCCGGCCTGATCGCGGTCGGGATCTCCTACGGCCACCGGACGCGCGCCGAGCACGTCGGCGAGTACTACGCCCTGCTCGCCGCGGCCGGCGCCGGCATGGTCTTCCTCGTCCAGGCCAACAACCTGATGACGCTCTTCCTCGGCCTGGAGTGGTTCTCGATCTGCCTCTACATCCTCTGCGCGATCGAGATCGACCTCGTCAGCTCGCTCGAGGCCGGCCTCAAATACCTCGTCATCGGCAGCTTCGGCTCGGCTGTGCTGCTCTTCGGCTCGGCGCTCGTCTACGGCGCCACCGGCGAGCTCGAGTTCGGCGCGATCGCGCAGGAGATCGAGGACCAAGGGCTCGTCAACGACGGCCTCGTGCTCGCGGGGCTAGCGATGATCCTCGCCGGACTCGGCTTCAAGGCCTCGGCGGCGCCGTTCCACATGTGGACGCCCGACGTCTACGAAGGCGCACCGACTCCGGTGACGGCGTTCATGTCGGCGGCGACGAAGGCGGTCGCGCTCGTGCTCATGCTGCGGGTGCTCGTCACCGCGTTCCCGAGCGAGGAGGAGCTCTGGACGATCGCCGTCGCCGTCATCGCCTGTGTCTCGCTCGCGGTCGGCAACGTCGCCGCGCTCGTGCAGCGGAACCTCAAGCGCATGCTCGCGTACTCGTCCGTGTCGCACGCCGGCTTCATGCTGATCGCGGTCGCCGCGAACAACGAGCTGGGAGGGCGGGCGCTGCTGTACTACCTGATCCCCTACGGCGCGGCCTCGCTCGGGGCGTTCGGGGTGATCGCGGCGCGGGAACGCGAGCTCGGCGAGCGGGTGACGCTCGACAACGTCGCCGGGATGGGCTGGGAGCGGCCGCTGCTGGGCGTGGCGATGTGGGTCTTCATGCTCGCCTTCGCCGGGCTCCCGCTGACAGGCGGCTTCGTCGGCAAGTTCTACGTCTTCGCCGCTGCCTACGACGCGGGCAAGTGGTGGCTGGTGCTCGCCGGGGTGATCGCGACGGCGATCAGCCTCTACTACTACCTGGCCGTGATCCGGGCGCTGTACATGCGGATGCCCGAGATTCGACTCGCACCGGCGGGTGGATCGCCACCGCGCGAGACGGTGCTCCAGACCTCGGTCTTCACTTGCATGACGATCACGATCGGCTCCTTCTTCGTCGTGGAGCCGCTGATCGACCTCGCCGAGAAAGCCGCCGCGCAGCTGCCCTTCTAGCGTTTGAGCTCGCCCGCGAGCGCGACCGCGCCTTGGATCCCGACGATCGCGAGACACGCCGTCAGCGTGGCGCCGCCGAACGCAGGAGCGACCGAGTCGAACGCCGGCGCGCGGACGGCGGCGCTGGCAGTGACGAGCGCGAGTCCGAGGCCCCACAGCAGCGCCTGCAACGAGACCGGCGCAGGCACCGGGCGCTCGGCGGCGACGAGATCGCCGTAGGCCCCCAGCGCGGCTGCCGCGATGATCGGCACGGCGACGAGCAGCGCGTAGAACGCGAGGTCCGAGCGACCTGCGGCATCGGCCAAGCCGGCGAAGACGACCAGGGCGGCCGGTCCGAGGTGGCGGCTCATGCCCAGCCGTTCGACACCGGGGTAGGGTCCTCCTGCCGCAGTTGATCGTCTGGACGCTCCTCATCGCAGTTCCGCTCGGAGGGCTGGCGCTTCTGCTGCTCCAGCCCGATCTCGACGTCGACTGGGAGCATCATCCGGCGCACTTCTGGCTCGTCCTCGGCGTCTCCGTCGTCAGCGTCGCCCTTGGCGCCCTGACGAGTGAGGCCGCGACCCGCCGCTCCGACGCGCGACTCTTCCTCGTCTCCATCGCCTTCCTCACCAGCGCCGGCTTTCTCGGCTTGCACGCGCTGGCGACGCCTGGGGTTCTCCTCGAGAACCCCAACACGGGCTTCGTGATCGCAACGCCGGTCGGACTGGCACTCGCCTCCGTCTTTGCGGCATTGTCGGGGGTGGACCTGACGGCACAGAACGCCGCTGCGATCCTGCGCCGCAAACGGCTCTTCCGCTGGGGTCTCGCCCTGGTGCTGCTGACCTGGGGCGCTGCCTCGCTCGCCGAGCTGGGGCCGCTCGACGAGCCGCTTCCTCCAGACAAGGCCGAAGCGCGGGAGTTCGGGCTCGCAGTCCCCGGAGTCCTTCTCTACGGCTTCGCCGCCTACCGTTACTGGCAGCTCTACCGGCGTCGGCCTGCTCCCGTCCTGCTCGGTGTGACCTCGGCGTGGATACTGCTCGCGGAGGCCATGATCGCCGTCGCCTTCGCACGCGGCTGGAATGCCTCGTGGTGGGAGTGGCACCTCCTGATGGCCGCAGCCTTCGCCATCGTCGCCTTCACGGCGTTGCGAGAGCGGGCACGCGGGGAGGTCTTCGCCGGGCTGTACCTCGACGACACGCTGGGCCGAATCGACCGGCGCCAGGCGTCGGCGATCAAGGCCGCGGCAGCCGAGCAGCTCGGCCGGGAGGAGCTTCAACGCCGCTTCGGTCTCGGTGCGGAGGAGGCGGCGGTCGCCGAGCGGGCGGCTCACGAGATCGCGACGGTCGAAGGCCTCCTCCAGCCCTACCTCTCACCGCAGCTCGCCGCAAGGCTGCGCGCCGAGCCGGAAGCGGCCCAGCTCGGCGGCGAGGAGCGCGAGGTGACCATTCTCTTTGCCGATCTTCAGGGCTTCACCGCCTTCTCCGAACGGCACACGCCGACAGAGGTGCTCGAGCTGCTCAACGACTACTGGGCCAAGACGGTTCCGGTCGTCCTCGGAAAGCACGGCGGCATGATCGAGCGCTTCGCCGGCGATGCGATCATGGTTATCTTCAACGCCGCCGCCGACCAGCCCGACCACGCACTCCGCGCCGCGCGCGCCGGTGTCGACCTCCAGCACGCGGCTAGGGAGGTCGCCGCCGGGCGGACCGATTGCCCTCGCTTCCGGGTCGGCATCAACTCCGGTCCGGCGATCGTGGGGAACGTCGGCACCGCCGAGCAGCGCAGTTTCACCGCGATCGGCGACACGACCAACCTCGCTTCGCGCCTGCAAGGCCACGCCGAGTCGGGCCAGGTAGTGATCGGCGAAGCGACGCTCCGCGCCATCAGCGACGACGTTCGCGTGGAGCCCCTGGGTGAGCTTCGGGTCAGGGGAAGATCCGAGCCCGTCGCCGCCTACGTCCTCATCGGGCTGGGATAGGCTCCGCCCGCCCGAACGAAGGAGGACCAGTGCCTGATGTCGCATTCACCTGGCTCGGCCATGGGAGCTACCGGATCGACAGTCCCGGCGGCAAACGGATCTACTTCGATCCCTGGCTCGAGAACCCGAAGTGCCCGGAGTCCGAACGTGAGCCGGAACGGATCGACGTGATGGTTCTGAGCCACGGTCACGGCGACCACATCGGCTCGGCGGTCGAGCTCGGGCGTCAGTACTCCCCAGCAGTAGTCGCGATCATCGAGCTCGCGAGCTGGCTCGAGGCGCAAGGCGTCGAGAACGCGAGCGCGCTGGGGATGAACAAGGGAGGGACGGTCGAGGTCGACGGCACCAAGTTCCACATGACGCACGCAATCCACTCGGGCGGCTTCGTCGCGGACGGAGACAGCATCACATACCTGGGCGACCCCGCCGGCTTCGTGCTCGAGTTCGAGAACGGGACGAAGGTGTATGCCGCGGGCGACACGGCCCTCTTCGGCGACATGGAGCTGATCGGCCGCTACCTCGAGCCGGAGGTTGCGATCCTGCCGATCGGCGATCACTTCACGATGGGCCCGCGCCAGGCTGCGGTGGCCCTCGAGCTGCTCGGCTGTAAGCGGTGCGTACCGGTTCACTGGGGGACGTTCCCGCTGCTGACCGGAACCCCCGATCAGTTGCGCGAGCACGCGCCCGGTGTCGACGTGATCAGCCTGGAACCGGGAGAGACGGTCACCCTCTGATGAGAGAGCGCTGGTTCGGGGCGACCGGCCGGAAGGTGCCGCAGATCGCGGTCGAGGGTGAGCTCGACGTCGACGGTGCGCTGGTGTTCGACGACGTCGACGACGAGGCGTTGCGCGCAGCGTTTGACGAAGGCAAGCCGATCGTCGTGCGCGCCGCCTCGGCGGAGGCAGTGCTCCACGCGCTGAAGCGGCCCGAGGTCGCTTCGGTGCTCGTCCCGGCGGGGCGCCGCGAGCTGCTCGACCTCGACCTGATCAAGCTGACGTACGGGACCTACTCGATCGCGGCCTGCGACCTCGACGCGAGCCAATGGGGGGTCGCCACGCAGTCGAAGTTTCTCGCCGTCGGCTCGGTCGTCACGTGGGCCGAGCCGCACGCCGGCGCCGTGGCGACGCAGGCGTACGCCAATCCGCGCTACGGGCCCGAGGGCTTGGCGCTGCTGCGTGAGGGCCTCACGGCCGAGGAAGTGGTCGAGCGCCTGACCTCGGCCGACGACGGGCGCGAGCACCGCCAGCTCGGCGTCGTCGACCGCGAGGGCCGCGGCGCCACTTTCACCGGCTCGGAGTGCCACGACTGGGCCGGCGGCCGAACCGGGCCGGGGTTTGCGGCCCAGGGAAACATCCTCGTCTCCGCGGAGACGGTCGATGCGCTCGGGGAGACCTTCGAGCGAACCGCAGGGAGTCCACTCGCCGACCGGCTGCTGGGCTGCCTCGACGCCGCGCAGGCGGCGGGGGGCGACAGCCGCGGCCAGCAATCGGCCGCGCTGCTCGTCGTGGAGAAGGACGGTGGCTATGCCAACCTCTCGGACGTCGTCATCGATCTGCGCGTCGACGACCACGAACGTCCGCTCGAGGAGCTCCGGCGCCTCTACGGCCTGCATCAGGCGATCTACGGCCAGACTCCGCGGGAAGAGTGGGTCGCGGTCGACGAGCAGCTCGGCGACGAGCTCCGCGAGCGCCTGGCTCGCCTTGGCTACGAGGGTGAGCTCGGCGACGCCTTCTTCCGCTGGGCCGGAAACGAGAACCTCGAGGAACGAGTCGAGGGTGCTGAGGCGATCGATCCGGTCGTGCTCGAAGAGCTGAGGAGGCAATCGTGAGCGAGAAGTTCCAGGTGACCACGCTGTCGGAGATCGAGATCCCGTCGAGCGACCCTTCAATCGGCTGGGCACCGATCCGCCGGCACCTGGACGTCGGCAGTTTCGGAATCAATGCCTGGACCGCGACCGAGGCCGGCAAGGACGTCATCGGCGAGCACGACGAGGTCGGCCCGCGAACTCACCGCCACGAGGAGCTCTACTTCGTGGTCAACGGGCGGGCGACGTTCACGGTCGACGGTGAGACGATCGACGCACCGGCCGGCACGGTCGTCTTCGTTCGCGATCCGGCGGCCAAGCGCAAGGCCGTCGCCGACGAAGACGGGACGACAGTGCTTGCCGTCGGCGGGCGGCCGGGCGAGGTATTCACCCCCTCGGCGTGGGAGCGCTCGGCGCCCGCATTGGCCTTCTTTGCCACCCAGGAGTACGAGAAGGCGCACAAAGCCTTGCTGGAGGCGCACGAGGAGTTCCCGGACGATCCCACGGTGCTGTTCAACCTCGCGTGCGCGGAGAGCCTGCTCGGGCGGACAGACGATGCAATCGACCATCTCCGTCGATCGATCGCGATCGACGAGAGCTTCCGCGAGCTCGCGCAGACGGACAGCGACTTCGACCCGATCCGCGACTACTCGCGCTTCAGAGAGCTCGTCGGCTAGGAGGGCTTGGCGGAACGTTGCTCGTTGCCGGGGTGCGATGCTCGTTCTGAGGCGAGGACGCAGGGAGCCCCCGTATCAGTGAGATACGGGGGCGACTGAGGACGCCGCCTCGTGGCGAGCAGCGCGGCCCGGCGAGATCGCCGGCGTTTCGTCAAACCCTCCTAGTCGTCCGAGCCGTCGCCCGAGCCTGAGCTGCCGCTGCCGGAGCTGCCGCTGCCGGAGTCGTCGCCCCCGCGTCCCCGATTTCCACCGCGGCCGCGGCCATGGTCGGTCTCAGTCTGCGTGGTCGTCGTTGAGCGAGTGGTCGAGGGGACTGTCGTCGACCGGGCGGTGGTCGTGCCCTGTGCCCGCCTCGTCGTCCTCGCCGTCGCCGTGGCTGGGCGAGTCGTCTCGGTCGGCGCCAGGTCCTCGCCGGCCTGGAGGCTGGCGACGGGGAGCGCAACGGTGTCCCGGGCGATCAGGTGGCCGGCAAGCGCGAGGCCGGCGGCGAAGACGAGCCCGAGAACGACCAGGAAGGTGAGGCGCATGGGTCCAGGCTAGACGCGGCCGGGTAAAGCCTCGTCCAAGTCTCTATTCGGGATTTGCAAGGGCCCGGTCGCAAGTGGAAAGCGGACCTCCGCCCGCGCTCCGCCCCCATGGCGATTGACGATCCGCGCCGAGCCGCCCCATCGCCGCGCCAGCGTCGCCACCAGCGCAAGGCCGAGACCCGTGCCGGGAGACCGGCGCCCGCCGCTGCCGCGCGCGAAGCGGTCGAAGACGCCTTGTTCCTCG
>JBKPFE010000008.1:0-7277 GCA_046728705.1 Actinomycetota bacterium | reverse complement strand
GGCCTGCGAGGAGACGACGTTGGCGAGCACGCGGCCGTCCCGGGTGACGAGCGCGGCGGCGGTCTCGTCACACGAGGTCTCGATCCCGAGAATCACGCCGAGGCGCGTTCCCGCACAGGGTCCTTCCACATGATCAGCGCGTCTTCCCGGTTGTCGGTGTAGTAGCCGCGCCGGACCCCGCGCGCGACGAAGCCGAGCCGCTCGTAGAGGCGAATCGCCGCGGTGTTCGAGACCCGAACCTCGAGCGTGTACCCGCGTCGGTCGTCCCCGGCGGTCAGCTCGAAAAGACGGTTGAGGAGCCGCGTCGCCACCCCGCGGCCGCGATAGTCGTCGTGTACGGCCACGTTCATCACGTGCCACGCGTCGGCGTAACGGGAGATGATCAGGTAGGCGACGAGCGTCTCGTCGGCGTCTGCGTCGAACGCGCCGAGGCAGATGGAGGACGTCTTCGCGAGCTCACCGGCGAACATCGATCTCGACCACGGCGTCGGGTAAGCGCGACGCTCGATCCGCTCGATCGCGGCAAGGTCGGCGAGGGTCAGGAGACGGATCTCGATGGTCACGTGCGTGTGCGGTCGACGTCGGGGACTCGAAGGTACATGGGCTGGACCTGCTCGGGGGGGCCGAAGTCGGTGGCGAGCTGGGCGTGAAAGCGGGCCCGCGGCAGGTGGAGGTCGCTGTCGTCGGGCGGAACCGAGCCGCCGGCGGATTCGATCACTTCCCGGTAGCGCACGGCGCCGTCGCCTACATAGGAGCGGCCGGCCTCGATCCGCAGCTCCGCCGGCGGCAAGACCACAGGCTCGCCGTCGACGAGTGCGAAGATCTCACTGCGGCGAGCATCGATCACAGGCACCGCCCCGGGAGCGCCGGCCGCGAGGGCCTCCAGGGTCGAGACGCCGGCGAGCGGGAGGTCGAGCGAGAAGGCGAGCGCCCGGGCGGTTGCCAGACCCATCCGCAAGCCGGTGAAGCTGCCCGGCCCGATCCCGACGACGATCCCTTCGAGCTGGGAGTCGCGAACGCCGCCGCGCCGGAGCAGCGCGTCGACGTCCTCGAGCACGGAGACCGGGCGCGAGGTCAGCTCGCCGAGCACCTCGCCGTCCCAGACGAGCGCGCTGGTCGCGACGTCCGTCGCCGTGTCGAACGCGACGATCAGCATTGGGCGACTCGGATCCGGCGTTGCCCGTCGCCGGCGTGCTCGACCGAGACGGTGAAGCGCGCCGGCGGCAGGACGGCCTCGCCCGCCTCCGGCCACTCGACGAAGCAAACGGCGCCGTCGAAGTAGGGCTCGAGGTCGCCCCACTCTGCGGCGGAGACGCCGGCAAAGCGGAACAGGTCGAGGTGGGAGACGTCCACACGGCCGCGATACCGGTGGCCGATCGTGTACGTCGGGCTCGTGATCGGGTCGTCGACTCCGAGGGCGCGGCAGGCGCCCCGTACGAGCGTTGTCTTCCCCGTCCCGAGCTCCCCGGAGACGGTGACCAGGTCGCCGGGCTCGAGCTCGGCGGCGATGCGAGCGCCAACGGCCTCGGTCTCCTCAGCGGAGCCCGACTCGATCTCCATGGCGTAGAGGCTAGAAGAGGCCCAGCTGGACGGCGGGCTCAGAGGCGAGCGCCGGCACGTGCTCGGGGATCTCGACCGCACGACCCATCAGCTCCGGGATCCGGGCGAAGTCCTGCTGGAGCACCTCGAGCATCCTCGGTGTGTAGAGCGCCGCAGCCGGGTGGTAGAGCGGGTAGAGAAGCACGCGGTTGCCGCCGACCGTCGTCTCCTGCTCGACTCCGTGCACGCGCGTGATCCCCGTCGGCTTTCCGGACAGAAGCTTCGTCGCGAAGTTGCCGAGGGTCGCGACCACCTTCGGCTCGATCAGCTCGATCTGGCGAAAGAGGTGCGGCTCGCAGGACTCGATCTCGTCCGGAGCGGGGTCCCTGTTGCCGGGAGGTCGGCACTTAAGGACGTTGGCGATGTAGACGTGCGAGCGATCGAGGCCGATGCCGGCGAGGAGCTGGTCCAGCAACTTCCCTGCCTGCCCGACGAACGGCAGGCCCTGCTTGTCCTCGTGGAAGCCGGGCGCCTCGCCGACGAACATCAGGTCGGCGTGCGGGTTCCCTACGCCGAAGACGACTTGTGTACGGGTCTGGGCGAGCCGGCAGCGGGTGCAGCCCGAAACCTGTTCGCCGAGGGCGTGGAGCGTGTCCACGCGGACGAGTCTAGGAAGCGCCCCGGACAGTTCGCGTCAGCCGCAGCCGCAGCTACCGCCGCAGCAGCCGCCGCCGCGCGGAGCCGCCTCGCCGCCGAAGCTCGGCTCCGTGCTCGACCCGTGGGCGGAGAAGACCGAGAGCTGCTTCCGGATGTTCGAGTTGCCGCAGTCCGGGCAGTCCGGCTGCTCGCCGTTTCGGACGAGCTCCTCGAAGTGGGACTCGCACTGCATGCAGACGTATTCGTAGATCGGCATCGGTAGCGATTCTATCTCCGGGCGAGCAGCCGTCCAGGCCGGAAGAGCAGGTCGCGGGGGCGGGGTCTGCGGCTGACCCAACCCCCGCGCTGAGCGCCCCAGTACTCCTAGCGCATCTCGATAGTGCCAGGAGAGCTCACTCGCTTGAGCAACCAACCTCAGAGCTAGACTCAGGGCGCCCGGTATCCGGACGGAACTGGAGCAAGCGATGATCGAAAGCGTGAGGGTGATTGGCGCCGGCCGCGTCGGCTCGGCGGTGACGGCGCGACTCGCGGAGCGCGGCGTCCCGTCAAGCGACGATGCCGAGGTCGTCCTCCTCTGTGTCCCCGACACGGCGATCGCAGACGTGGCCAGGGGCCTGGCCCCTAGACATGGCTGGATCGGACACACGAGCGGGGCGACGCCGCTCGAGGCGCTCGACCCGCACGAGCGGCGCTTCGGGCTCCACCCGCTCCAGAGCTTCACCCGCGCCCGCGGCGCCGAGCAGCTCGACGGAGCCTACGCAGCGGTCACCGCCGAGACCAAAGAGGCCCGCGAGGTCGGCTTCGAGCTCGCGCGGCTGCTCGGCCTCCAGCCGTTCGTGCTCGCCGAGGAGGATCGCGCGCTCTACCACGCCGGCGCCGCGATCGCCTCGAACTATCTGGTGACCCTGCACGACGCGGCGGCCGAGATCTTCGAGGAGGTCGGCGCACCGCCGGACGGCCTCCGCCCGCTGATGCAAGGAGTGATCGACAACGGCTTCGAGCTGACGGGCCCGATTGCCCGCGGCGACTGGGCGACCGTCGAACGGCACATCGAAGCGATCCGAGCGCGGAAGCCGAAGCTGGAACCGCTCTACCGCGTGCTCGCAGAGGCGACGGCGCCGTGATCGTCGCCCGCACGATCCGCGAGCTGGACCAGGCACTCGCTCCGCTGCGTGGCGTCTCGATCGGCCTCGTCCCGACGATGGGCGCCTTCCACGAGGGCCACGTGTCGCTCTTCCGCGCCGCCTGCGAGGAGTGCGAGGCCGTCGTCGTCAGCCTGTTCGTCAACCCGGCCCAGTTCTCCCAGGGCGAGGATCTCGACCGCTACCCGCGGGACGAGGAAGGCGACAAGACGCTGGCGGAAGAGCTCGGCGTCGCTGTGCTCTTCGTCCCCGAGCACGACGAGATCTACCCGCCCGGGTTCCAAACCTGGATCGAGGTCGAGGAGCTCGGCCGCAGGCTCGAGGGCGAGTTCCGGCCGGGCCACTTACGCGGCGTCGCGACGGTGTGCCTCAAGCTCTTCAACCTCTTCCAGCCGGCGCGCGCCTACTTCGGCCAGAAGGACGCCCAGCAGGCCGCGGTGATCCGGCGAATGGTCAGCGACCTCAACGTGCCTGTCGAGATCAGGGTCCTACCGACGGTCCGGGACGAGGACGGCCTCGCATTGTCGTCACGAAACGCCTACCTCTCGCCGGAAGAGCGCGAGCGCGCGCTTGCACTCCCCCGCGCCCTTGCGACCAGGGATCCGGCCAAGGCGCGCGAGCTGCTGCGCGACCTCGAGGTCGAGTACATCGAGGTCGCCGACTTCGAGCCGAAGGTCCTTGCCGCCGCTGTCCGTGTCGGCTCTACACGTCTGATCGACAACGTCGTCCTGGAAGGAGAAGCGTCATGAAGCTGTCCCTGCTGGAGCTCGCCGAGCGCAAGCGCAGAGGCGAGAAGCTCGTCATGGTCACCGCTTACGACTACCCGGGCGCGCGCCTCGCGGACGAAGCCGGCGTCGACCTGATCCTCGTCGGGGACTCGGCCGCCGACAACGTGCTCGGCTACGACTCGACAGTACCGGTCACAGTCGAGGAGCTGCTGGTCCTGGTGCGCGCAGTCGTCCGAGGCGCAGAGCGCGCGCTCGTGATCGCGGACATGCCGTTCGGCTCGTTCCAGGTCTCGGACGAAGGCGCGCTCGCCAACGCCGTGCGCTTCGTCAAAGAGGCCGGAGCCGACGCGGTCAAGCTCGAAGGTGCCGGCCCGTCACTCTCGCGGGTGCAGGCGACTGTCGGCGCCGGCATCCCCGTCATGGGCCACATCGGGCTCACCCCGCAGTCGGCGACGATGCTCGGCGGCTACAAGGCACAGGGCCGGACGGCGGCGAAGGCGCAGCGACTCCACGCGGACGCTCGGGCGCTGGAAGCCGCAGGCTGTTTCGCGGTCGTGCTCGAGGCAGTACCCGCGCCGGTGGCGAAGCGGATCTCCGGGGCGCTTATGGTGCCGACGATCGGCATCGGGGCCGGGCCGGACTGCGACGGACAAGTGCTCGTCTGGCACGACTTGCTCGGTCTTTCCGACCGAACGCCGGCCAGGTTCGTCAAGCGCTACGCCGAGCTCGGCGACGAGATCAAGCGCGCCCTCGCCGCCTACGCCGCCGACGTGCGCAGTGGAACGTTCCCCGCCGCCGAGCACACATACTCGATCCCTGACGACGAGCTCGACCTATTCACCCAGGCGACCGAGGAGCACGAGCACGCTCAGGAGGCCGACGCCTAGCGCCCCGAGCCAGACGGCCGCCAGCACTGTGGCACTCGCCGCCCTCGCCAGGCTCCAGCCGTAGACCTCGCGGAGCCCGGCGAGCAGCAGCGCGAGGCTCAAGGCGGCGAGGCCGATCAGCAGGGGCGGCCAGATCAGCCAGGCAAGTAGCGCCGGGATGAGTGGCACGAACGAGAAAGCGAGCACATGACGGACGCGGCGCGGGCTGCCAGCGCCACCCAGCCGTCGGACGACGAACGCCAGCGCCCCGCCGACGATCCAATAGATGGCGAAGCCGAGCGCGAGGCCGGTGAGGAAGACCCAGACGAGCGAGTCGAGTGCGTCGAGCTCACGGAGCTCGTCACCCCCCGCTCCAAGTGCCGCCGCCACTCCCGCCGCGAACGCGAGCCCCGTGACGAGCTCGGTTCGATCGGCGGCTTCGTCCGGCGAATCCTCCCGCAGGCGGGCGAAGAGCCGCACTAGCGGCTGGACCTGGCCACGACCGTAATGCCCTCGCGGAGGGTCCTCGGCAGCACCGGCCCGAGCCCGCGATAGGCGCGGTTCTTGCGGGAGCCGTGGTCGAAGTAGTTCGCTGCAACGAGGCGCTCGATCTCGAGACCAGCCGCCTCGACCGCGTCGCGGAGCTCCCCGACCGTGTACTCGTGGAAGTGGCCGGGGTTGCCTGGTTGGCTGCGAATCGGCGCGTAGGGATTGCGCCCCAGCACCATCCGCAGCCGCTTCGGAAGCGCGGTTGCGTTCGGCGTCTGGAGCACGAGGTGGCCGTCTGGCGCCAGGCCCCCGGCGAGGGCGCGAAGCACCGGCTCGGCCGGGACGTGGAGGTGCTCGATCACCTCGGCGCACACGATCACGTCATGGCGATCGAGCTCCGGATAGTCGGGATCGTTGAGGTCGTGTTGGAGATGCCGCTCGCCCTCGACTCGGGGGAAGCGATGATCTTCCCAGCCGAGCGTGTCAACCGTCGCGCCGGGGATCGTTTCGCGCAGGAGCACGCTCTCGTAGCTCGGGCCGACGACGAGGATCGTCTTCGGGGCGAAGCCCTCGACGAGCTCGAGCAGGAGCGCGTACCGCCGCGCATGCGTCCGGAGGTAGACCGCTTCGTCTCGGCTACGCGGCTGCCGCTGCAAAGGCAGGGAGAACCTGGCGGAGGTACTGCCCGGTGTAGGACTCGTCGACGGCGGCAACGTCCTCCGGTGTTCCCGTGGCGATGACCTCGCCGCCCGCCTCGCCGCCTTCGGGCCCCAGGTCGACGATCCAATCGGCCTGCTTGATCACGTCGAGGTTGTGCTCGATCACGACCACGGTGTTGGCGTTGTCGACGAGCCGCTGCAGCACCTCGAGCAGCTTCTCGATGTCGGCGAAGTGGAGACCCGTCGTCGGCTCGTCGAGGATGTAGAGCGTCCGCCCCGTCGCCACCTTCGAGAGCTCGGCGGCGAGCTTGACCCGCTGAGCTTCCCCGCCGGAGAGCGTGGTCGCGGGCTGCCCGAGCTTGATGTAGTCAAGGCCGACGTCATGCAGGGTCTGGAGCCGGCGCCGCAGCTTCGGGATCTTGGCGAAGAACTTGAGCGCCTCCTCGACCGACATCTCGAGGACGTCGGCGATCGACTTGCCCTTGAAGCGCACCTCGAGCGTCTCGCGGTTGTAGCGGCGCCCGCCGCACGTCTCGCACGGGACGTAGACGTCGGGCAGGAAGTGCATCTCGATCTTGATCGTGCCGTCGCCCTTGCAGGTCTCACACCGGCCGCCCCGCACGTTGAACGAGAACCGGCCCGGCTTGTAGCCGCGCACCTTCGCCTCCGGAGTCAGCGAGTAGAGCTCCCGGATGTGGTCGAACAGCTTGGTGTAGGTCGCGGGGTTCGAGCGCGGCGTCCGGCCGATCGGCGACTGGTCGATGTCGATCACCTTGTCGAAGCATTCGATCCCCTCGCAGCCGAGGTGCTCGCCCGGCTTCACGCGAATTCGGTGCAGTCGATTGGCGAGCGCCTTGAAGACGATCTCGTTCACGAGCGTCGACTTCCCCGAGCCCGACACGCCCGTGACGCAGACGAGCTTTCCGACCGGGAACTCCACGTCGATCCCCTTCAGGTTGTGCATCGAGGCGCCGCGCACCCAGAAGGAGCCGAGATCCTCGGTGCGCCGCTCCGGCACGGCGATCTCCCGAGCGCCCATGAGGTACTGGCCGGTGATCGACTTGGCGTTCCGCTCGATCTTGCCGGCCGGCCCTTCGGCGACCACGTGGCCGCCGTGCTCACCTGCTCCCGGGCCCATGTCGACGAGCCAGTCGGCCGACCGCATCATCTGCTCGTCGTGCTCGACCACGAGCACGG
>JBKPFE010000056.1:0-1537 GCA_046728705.1 Actinomycetota bacterium | reverse complement strand
GCCACGAGGTAGTGCGCAACCCCGCCGAGGCGACCGCGGTCAACTCATAATCCGTTGGTCGGAGGTTCGAGTCCTGGCGGGCTCATTCCGTACTACATAGTTGAGCCGGAACCGACGCTTCTATGTTGTCAAGGGCAGCCTCGGCATCTCGCGCAGGCGGCGGTAGAAGTGGCGGGCAAGTGCGCGTTTGACGCAGCGACGCGCTTCCCTCGTGGTCTTGCCTGCCACGAGTAGCCGCTCGTAGTAGGCGCTGGTCTCGGGGTGGTGGCGGATTCGGGCGAGAGCGACGACGTGTAACGCCCAGTTGAGTTGGCGGTCACCGCCACGGTTGAGCCGGTGGCGTCGCTGCTTGCCACTGGAGGCGTCGACCGGGCTCGTGCCGGCGAGCGCAGCGAAGGATGCCTCGCTCGTCATCCGGCTAGGGTCGCCGCTCGAGACGAGCAGCTGGGCGCCACAGATCGGTCCCACGCCGCACTCCTCAAGCAGATCAGGTGCAACCTGGGCGAGGAGCACAGCCAGTGCGCGCTCGGCCTCGGCCACCTCCTTCGAGAGTCGCTCGGCGCGCTGGCCGAGCCGACGCAAGACACCGGTCATGACCTCCGGGCGCGGCCGCAGCCGAGCCGCCGCCTGGCCGAGTCGGTCCCCCGAGAGCGCTCCCAGACGCGCGCGCAGATGGTCGGGAGCAGTGACCATGAGCGCGCTCAGCTGGTTGAGGGCGGCGTTGCGCGCCCGCATGGCGCTGCGGCGTTCGAGCAAGAGGAGGCGCAGGTCCTCGCGCCGACCGCCACCGCGGGGGAAGCTCAGACCCTCGCCGCCGAGCAGCCTGCGCGCGGCCAGTGTCGCGTCGATCAGATCGCTCTTCCCACGCCGGCGCTCCTGGCGGCGCGGGCGCTCGCACTCGTACACGCTGAGGCTAGCTCGCTCGAGGAAGCGAACGAGTCCGGCGCCGTAACTGCCCGTGCCCTCGACGGCGAAGGCGGGCACGCCGAGCTCCTGCGCCCAGGAAAGCAGCCTCCGGTAGCCGGCAGGCGTCGTCGCGATCTCCCGGCTGTCGAGCTGAGCGCCAAGCGCGTCGAGGGCGACAGCGACGTGGACCTCCTTGTGCGTGTCGACGCCGATTGCCACCGTCCACTCCATGACCTAGCCTCCTTCCCGTCGAGGTGGTCGACCGGCCTGGACAGGACTGTGTCGGGCAAGGGACGCAGGCTTCTATCAGGTCACCGGCCAGCCGAAGCGAAGCGGCGGCGGGAGACAGGTCGGATTCGAGGCAAAACAACTTCCGCCAGCATGGTTGTGGGTCATCCCGCCGCCGCCTCGCACTCTCAGCCGTCCGTCGGACAGAGACGGCTAGCGGGCGACGCTACACAGCATGGTTGACCGAAGCCGACTTCAGACGTTTGCGCCCGTTTGCTGCCCGGATGACCTCTCAGACGAATGAAGTGAGGGACGTCGTTTTTGGAGTGATACCTACTGCAGTGGCGATGTCTAGCGACGAGGATGGAGACGCCGCAGCTCAGGATTGCAGGCCGGCTTTCAC
>JBKPFE010000143.1:0-12426 GCA_046728705.1 Actinomycetota bacterium | reverse complement strand
CGGCGGCGAGCTCCTCGAGCGCTCGACCCACGATCGTGTCCTCGGCGAAGCCTTCGACTCGAAGCTCGTTCGCAGGCTCGAGCGTGATCCGGTCGGCCAGGGAGATCCGCTGGAGCACGGTCGCGACCTCGTGCCGTCCGTCGGGCCGGGCCGGGCCGACGACGAGCGCGAGGTTGAGCTTCGCGGGTGCGAGGAGCTCGGTCACCGCAGCGCTGCGGCAAGGCGGACGAATTCCTCGGGCTCGAGCTCCTCGGCGCGGGCGTCGGTGCTCCAGCCAATTGACTCGAGTGCCTCCTCCGCTCGTTTGCGATCCGTGCGGCCCGCAAGCTCCAGGGAGTTCGGGAGCCGCTTCCGCCGGTGGGCGAAGGCCGCTTCCACGACTCGCTTCAGCTCTGGCCACGCAATCGGCAGCGGGCTCGGGCGGCGCCGGAAGGCGACGAGCGCGGAGTCGACGTTCGGCGGCGGTCGGAAGACCGTCCGCGAGACGCGGTGGAAACCCGTGCGCTCGGCGGCGAGCTGGACGAGCACGGAGACGGCGCCGTAGGCCTTCGTCCGCGGCTGGGCGAAGAAGCGGTCGGCGACCTCGCGCTGCACCATCACGCACCAGAGCTCGATCGAGGGGAACCGGTCGAGGCTCTCGACCACGATCGGCGTCGCGACGTTGTAGGGGAGGTTCGAGACGAGCTTCGTCGGCGGCGGGTCGAGCTCGGCAGGGTCGAGGGTGACCGCGTCGGCGAATCGAAGCTCGACGTTGGCTCGCTCCTCGAACCGGTCTTCCAGGTACGGCTGAAGCCGGCGGTCGAGCTCGACGGCGTGGACTCTGGCGACGCGGTCGGCGAGGTACGCGGTCAGCCCGCCCGGCCCGGGCCCGATCTCGAGGGCGATGTCATCCGGCCGCAGGTCAGCAAGGCGGCCGATCACGCCGAGGATGTTGTCGTCGACCAGGAAGTGCTGGCCGAGCTCCTTGCTGGGGCCCGGCAGCGTCATTTCAGGCCGAACGCGCGGGAGGCGTTCTCGTCGATCTGGGCTGCGAGCTCCTCTTTTGCCTCGCCGCGGGTCTCGGCGAGCGAGGCGACGGTGTGGACGACGTTGGCCGGCTCGTTCGGCCTGCCCCGGCGTGGCTGCGGCGAGAGGTACGGCGAGTCGGTCTCGGCGAGGATCCGATCGGCCGGAACCGCTTGCGCCGCTGCACGCAGCTCGTCGGCGTTCGGGTACGTGACGTTGCCGGCAAACGAGACGTAGTAGCCACGCTCGAGCGCCGGCGCCAGCAGCCCCGGTGACGAAAAGCAATGGAGCACGACCGTGCCGTCGAAGTCCGCAAGCGCACGGGCAACGTCGGCGTCGGCCGCACGACAGTGGATCACGACCGCCTTCTCGAGCTCTTCCGCAATCGCGAGGTGGCCCTGGAACAGTTGGCGCTGGGCATCGTGCGGCGCGTAGTCACGGTAGTAGTCCAGGCCGGTCTCCCCGATCGCGACCGGCTCCAGCGAGCCGAGCCGTTCGAGCTCGCCGGGCTGGGCGTCACCGGCGCTTTGCGGATGGACCCCGAGCACCGGAAAGACTCCGTCGGTCGCGCTGCAGAACTCCACGACCTCGCCCCACGATTCGGGCCAAGCGCCGACCTCGAGGATGCGGTCGACGCCGGCGGCGCGCGCCCGCTCGACCAGCTCCTGGGGTGGATCGGCGCACGCGTGCAGGTGCGCGTGCGTATCGATCACGCGGATGCGGCTTGGGCCGCCTGCTCGAGCCGTCCGAGCTCTTCCTGCACGACCTTCTCGGCATCGAGCTTCTCGAAGAGCGCCTCGGGCTCGCGGAGCTTTCGGCCGGGTGGGAGGTTGCTCGGCTCCCACGAGCCGACCCACGACTGGTAGTCGCCGCTCAGGACGATGTGGGTCTCGCCGTTCTCGTCGACCCCGCGGAACTCGAGCGGACCGGCCAGGAAGCCGTCGTAGCCGAGCTGCTCATGCAGGCGCTGCGACGAGAAGGGGACGAACGGCGTGAAGAGCGTCTTCAAGCTGTCCACGGCGCGGAGTGCGACGAACAGGATCGTCGCCGCACGTGCCCGGTTGCTTTCGATCAGCGCCCAGGGCGCTTCGTCATTGAGGTACCTGTTCGCCTCGCGAGCGACCCGGAGCGCCTCGGTCAGACCGGCCCGGAAGCGCGCGGCCTCGATCTCGGCGCCGACTGTGTCGAAGGCGCGCTCGACCTGGCCGAGCAGCTCGCGATCCTCGGCGGTCAACTCTCCCGGCTCCGGAACCTCGTCGAAGTTGCGGTGGGCGTTGGTTAGCGTCCTCAAGACGAGGTTCCCCCAAGTGGCCACGAGCTCGTCGTTGTTCCGGCGCACGAAGTCGGCCCACGTGAAGTCGGTGTCCTGCGTCTCCGGGCCCGCGATGGTCAGAAAGAACCGGAGGGAATCCGGGTCGTAGCGGCTGAGCACGTCGCGGACGTAGATGACGACGTTGCGACTCGTGCTGAATTGCTTCCCCTCCATCGTGAGGTACTCGCTCGAGACGACGTCATAGGGCAAGACGAGATCGCCGCGCCCGGCACCGTATTCCCCGCCTGAGCCGTATCCGAGCAGGATGCTCGGCCAGATGACGGTGTGAAACGCAACGTTGTCCTTGCCCATGAAGTAGTAGTGCCGCGAGTCCGGGTTCTGCCACCACTCGCGCCAGGCATCCGGGTCGCCCGAGTTGGCGGCCCACTCGATGCTTGCCGACAGATACCCGATGACGGCGTCGAACCAGACGTAGACGCGCTTCCGCTCCTCTTCCTCGTAGCCGGGCACGGGGATGCGCACTCCCCAGTCGAGATCGCGAGTGACGGGACGGGGCTTGAGATCGTCGACGAGGTTCAGCGAGAAGTGACGAACGTTCGGCCGCCAGTGCGTCTGCCGGGAGATCCACGCCCGTAGCTGGTCCGCAAACGCCGGCAGGTCGAGAAAGAGATGGTTGGTCTCGCGGAAGACGGGGGGCTGCCCGTCGATCCGCGAGCGCGGGTTGATCAGGTCGACTGGGTCGAGCTGTCGGCCGCAGTTGTCGCACTGGTCGCCGCGCGCGGACTCGAACCCACAGTACGGGCACGTGCCCTCGATGTAGCGGTCGGGCAGCGTGTTGCCGGTGGACGCCGAGAACGCGACCTGCATCGTCTGTTCGACGATGAAGCCCTTGTCGTAAAGCGTGCGGAAAACGTCACGGACGACCCGGTGATGGTTCTGGGTCGTGGTCCGTGTGAACAGGTCATACGTGAGACCGAGGTCGCGGAGGTCCTCGCGAATGACGCCGCTGTAGTGGTCGGCGGTCTCACGGTATGAGCGCCCTTCCTGGTCGGCCGCGACCATGATCGGCGTCCCGTGTTCGTCCGTTCCACTGACCATGAGGACCTGATTGCCGCGCAGACGGTGGTAGCGGGCGAACACGTCCGCCGGTACCCCGAACCCCGCCAAATGGCCGATGTGGCGTGGACCGTTCGCATACGGCCACGCTGGGGCGACGAGAATCCGTTGGGGTCGAGACATCGAGAGCTCCGTCGACGGAAGGTTCCGGCGCAGTCATCTTACGAGTGGGGTTGGGGTCTCCCGGCCGTCCGCGCCGGAGGAAGGCAGCACCGAGCAGCGCGAGCAACGCGGCGGCGGCGAGGACCCACGAGGGTCGCTCGGCCGAGCTTCCGACGCGAGCGCGCCGAGGAGTTGGATCTGGCGGCTGAGGTTCCGGCGGCGAGCTGACGGTTCGTGCCGCGGCGACGCGAGGCGAGACTGCAGCGCGAGTGACCGCCGCCGCGCCGTGCGAATGCGGCCGACGCTCGCGCGCTGGTCCTCGGTGCTGCGACACGACGCCATTGCGCCCGGTCCGCCTGGCACCGCGGCGCGCGGGCGGAGCAGCACTGGTGCGGGCGGGAGCCGCCTGCGAGGATCGAACGCCACTCGATCGCTGTCGCCGCAGCGAGGCCGCTTCGGTCCGGTACGGCTTCGCGACCGTGGACACGGCAAACGATGGGGCATGCGCGGCGCGTGGCGCCTCGTGTCCTTGCGCTTCATCCTCCTTGCTTGTCACGGGAGCCTCGGCAGGACCAGGTGCGGGCGACGCTGGTACCGGCGAGACAGCGGCGCGCGGCGGTGTCGGCGCCGGCTCCGCCGGCGGAAGGGAGGGTCGCGGAGGCAGCAGCGTCAGGGGATCGACATAGCCCTTGGGATCATCGGCGCGCCTGATCCCCAAGTGGACGTATGGAACGTCGAACTCCACGTCGCCCGACGGCCCGATCGTTCCGACCGGCTCGGCCTCGGCGACCCCGTCGCCTTCGCTCGCCAAGATCGTCCCGAGATGAAGCAACGTTACGGCATATCCATCCGGCGTTCTGATCGTCACCGTACGGCCGTTCCTGGGCAGCCAGCCGGCGAACGACACCTGCCCCGCGGCAGGCGCGCGGACGGCGGAGCCGGCGTCACCGCCGACGTCGATCCCGCTGTGACCGTGCTCGTGGTACTCGGGCCCGCCGAAGTCGAAACCACGCAGCACGGGCCCGTCCGCAGGCCAGCTCCAAGCCGCAGCCGACGCAGGTGCGACCAGTACCAACGCGACCAGCATCAAGGCGATCGTTGCCTTTCTCGTCAACATCGCCGCCGAACGTAGCAGGCCGGTCGGCTGTTGTCAAAATCGGCTACAGAGACCGCCGGTAGAGCCGGTTGCGCGGAACGCCCGTCAGCCTTGAGACCACGTCCGCGGCCGAGCGTCTCGACACCCCACCCGCGACGAGCTCGGCGACAGCCTCCGTGGCGGCGCCCTCGTCGACACCAACTTCAACCTTGCTCGGCCCGATCACGAGCGTGATCTCACCCTTCACACCCCCAGAGAACCGCTCAGCAAGCTCCTTCGCCGAGCCGCGCACGACCTCCTCGAAGCGTTTTGTCAGCTCGCGGCAAACGGCGACCGGCCGCTCGGGCAGAGCCTCCGCGAGGCTCGCCAGGGCAGCCACCAGCCGCTGCGGCGTCTCGAACGCGACGACTGCGTCAGGCCACTGGGCAAGCTCGGCCCACAACGCCTGCCGCTCACCGGCTCCCCGGGGCAGATAGCCAAGAAACTGGAACCGATCTGTGCCAAATCCGCTCGCGACGAGAGCCGTCTCGACGGCGGACGGCCCCGGAAGCACGGTTACGGGCACCCCTGCCGCCAGCGCGGCCGTCACTAGTCGGGCGCCGGGGTCGCTGATCGCAGGCAGGCCGGCATCGCTCACCAGTGCCACCCGCTCGCCCGCCTCGAGCCGTGGCAGCACCTCCGCCGTCCGCTGCGCCTCGTTGTGCTCGTGGTAGCTCTGAAGCCGGGCCTTGATCCCGTGGCGCTCCAGCAGGCGACGCGTGTGCCGCGTGTCCTCGCAGAGGACGAGATCGGCCTCCCGCAGCTCCCGGAGCACGCGCAGCGTGACGTCTTCGAGATTGCCGATCGGCGTGGCGCAGACCGCCAGCGGCATTAGCGGATGGGTGATGCCGTGAGATCGCCCGTGCGGGGCGCGAGCTGGCCGCTTTGGGGCGCGGCGGCGAGGCGTCGCCGATGCCCGTAGGGCCTCGGTGACGACTCGGCGGCGCGAAGCGCACACGCCGGGTAGCGGCCCGCTGCGGGCCGGTGGCCGGCGCGGGAGCGGCCCAGACGCGTCAGCTCGCGCATCCGGACGCGCGAGATCGTGGCATCACCCATCCACGTCCAGGGCTTCGAACCCGACCAGCGCCGCCCCGACCATGCCTGCCTCCGGTCCGAGCTCGGCCCACTCGATGCGAACGAGATCGCGCGCCGGTCTAAGCCCTTCGCGCGCAAGGGTCTCGCGCGCGGGCGCGAGTAACAAGTCTCCGGCGTCGGCGAAACCACCGCCGATCACTACGACCTCCGGGTTGAAGATGTTGACGAGCGAGCCGATGCCCGCGCCCAGGCGCCGCCCGATCTCGGCGAGATCGTCCTTCGCGCCTTCGTCTCCGTTTCGGGCCGCGGCAACCAATGTCCGTGCATCGCTCCCGGGGCCAAACCGCCGCACCGCCGCCTCGTCGCCCGAACGTCCGGAGGCGAGCGCTTCGAAGTGCCCGAGCCCCGTGCAGCCGTCGCCGCACGGAACACCGCCGTAGTCGAGGACCATGTGGCCCAGCTCCGCGCCGGCTCCGATCGAGCCCCGGTAGGGCCGGCCGTCGAGGATCAGCCCACCGCCGATCCCGGTCCCGAGCGTCAGCAGCACCATGTGCGCCGTCCCCCGGCCTGCTCCGAGCCGCCACTCGGCGATGGCGGCGCCGTTCGCGTCGTTGTCGATCGCGACCGGCAGGCCGAACCGCTTGGCCATCCGATCGCGGAAGTCGAGGTCGGCGAGCGGGATGTGCACGGACGAGACGGCTCGCCCGGTGCGCTGGTCGATCGTCGACGGCAGTCCGAAGCCCAGCGCCGCCACATCGTCCTCGAGCAGGCTCTCGACGACCGTGTCGAGGGTGGAGAGGAGCTCATCCTGCGAGGCGACTGGTGTCTGCCGCTCCTCGCGGCGCGCGACCGTTCCCTGCCGGTCGACGATCCCAGCGAGGATCTTCGTGCCGCCGACGTCGACCCCGATGGCGCGTTGGGCGCTCACGAGCGGCGGCTACGATACCCCGCCGAATGGCCCGGGCAGACAAGCCGTATCGCGTCTATAGGGGCGGCCGGGCCAAGGGCGGCGTCCCGACGCTCACGAGACGGCCACGAACCGCTCCGAGCCGCCCGACCGGTGACGGCCGCCCGCCGGAGCGTTACAAGGGCCCCGGTCCGGTCAAGGGAGAGCGGCGCTGGGGGCCCGGCCGGATTATCTTTGTCACGAGCATCCTTCTCATCCTGCTCTTGATCGGCTGGACCGTCGCCGGCTACCTCGCGGTCCGTAGCGGCGTCCAGAAGGCAAACGACCGCCTCTCTCCCGCGGCCAAGGCGCAGCTCACTCCTCAGGACGGGCTGATGGTCTCGAACCCGAGCATGATCCTGGTCATCGGCAGCGACCACTCGACGCACCCCACGCGCCGCGGGAACCGCCTCGCCGACACGATCATGGTGATCAGGACCGACCCCGAGCACCACAGCATGTCCTACCTCTCGATTCCGCGTGACCTTCAGGTGGACATTCCGGGCTTGGGCCACGAGAAGATCAATTCGTCGCTGCCGCTCGGCGGTCCATCACTCGCGATCCGGACCGTCCGCGAGGCGTTCGGCTTCGAGATCAACCACATCATCCTGCTCGACATGACGTCGTTCAAAGACGTGATCGACGCGCTGGGGGGGATCGAGGTGGACGTCCGGTCGCCGGCAGTGACGAAGCATGAATGCCCGTACCAGAGCACCGAGAAGTGCCGGCGCTGGGGCGGCTGGCGCTTCGGTCGCGGCCGTCAGCACATGGACGGCAAACGCGCGCGGATCTACGCGCGGATCCGCAACAACCTCCTCAACCCGTCCGAGGGCGATCTGAACCGCGTCGGACGGCAACAGCAGGTGCTCCAAGCGACGCTCGGCAAGATGGTCGGCGTCGGGACGTTCGCGCGGCTGCCCTTCATCGGCGACGAGCTCGTCAGCCCGCTGACGACCGACCTCTCGACGCCGCAGGTCTTCCAGCTCGGATGGCTGCGGTTCCGCGCGTCGAAGGACCGAACGACCTACTGCCGGCTTGGCGTCTCCGGGGATGGCGACGACAACGCGTCGGTAGTGCTGATGTTCACCGGCCGCTCGGCGATCCAGCCGCCGAGTCCCGTGTCCGGCGCCGGGTGCCTCAAGGGGACTCCGCTCAGCTAGAGGTTTGATGTGAAATTCCGCCGCCGTCGGGGCGCTCCAGACCAAGCCGGGCAGTGCGGTCGTTCGCGGCGCGTAGCAGCGCTACGTGTCGCGGGCGAACGTGCTGATCCGGCGCCGTGTCTGGGGCGTCATCCGGCCCGGCGGAATTTCACTTCAAGCCTCGCCTCTAGCCGGCGCTTTCTTCTCCGACTCCTTCTTCTTTTCGCCGTCCGCCTTTTCCGGCTTGTCGCCGTCGCGAGCCTTGCGACCGCCGCGGCCGTAGTCCGTCGAGTAGAAACCCGAGCCCTTGAAGTGGACGGCGACGGGATGGAGCACGCGGGTGACGGGGCCCTCGCCGCAGATCGCGCAGACCTCCGGGGCCGGCTCGGTGATGCCGTGGAACAGCTCGAACACGTGCCCGTGCGGGCACTTGTACTCGTAGACGGGCACTAACTCAGAATAGTTGCCGACTCAGACGCGGCGTTCGCGCTCCTCGAGCGTCTCCCGGTAGCAGGGAGCGCCCTCGAACGCTGCGAGCCCGGTGGGGCTACGGCGCCGATGGCGGCGCCGACGGCGTGCTACCGACAGCGCGGCTGAGGCGCCGACGAGGCCGCCGAGCAGAAAGGAGCGCAGTCGCCTCGCCCGAGCATCGTCCTCCATGGAAGCATTGAAGCATGGTCGTCTGCACCCTCGGTGATCTGCTCCTCGACGTCGTCGTCAAGCCGGCGAAGCCGCTCTCCGGCGGCGACGACACGCGCGCCGACACCCGTGTCGGCGGTGGCGGGCAGGCGGCGAACGTCGCCGCCTGGGCCGCGGCGCTCGGCGCCGAGGCGCGGTTCGTCGGGAAGCGCGGAGCCGATGCGCCGGGCGAGGTCGCCGAGGCCGACCTGCTCCGGCGGGCGGTCGACGTCCTCGGCCCACCTCCGACCGGCAGGAACGGCGTCGTCGTCTCCATCGTCGAGCTCGACGGGAACCGGACGATGATCTCCGACCGCGGCGTCGCGCCTGACCTGGAGCCGGAGGAGCTCGAGCCGGAGTGGTTCGAGGGCTGCGACGCTCTTCACCTCTCCGGGTACTCGCTCATGCGCGAGCCGATCGGCACCGCGGCGGAGCGAGCGGCCGAGCTCGCGCGCGCAGCCGGCGCACGGATCAGCGTCGATCTCTCGTCCGTGAACGTGATCCGCGAGTTCGGGCCGGAGCGACTCGCGGAGCGTTTCGTCCGGATCCGTCCGGACGTCGTCTTCGGCAACGAGGCCGAGCACGGAGCGCTGCGGGTGCCGAGCGAGCAGCGCATCGTCAAGCGAGGAGCCCGAGGCGCGACGATCGACGGGCAGGACTATGCCCCGGTCCCCGGCGACGTCGTCGACACGACCGGTGCCGGGGATGCGCTCGCCGCGGGCTATCTGGTCGGTGGGCCGAAGTTGGCGATGGAGGCTGCCGCGCGCTGCGTGGCCAACCTCGGGACGATGCCGTCGTGATCCGCGTCGCCGACGAGGTCCGAGAGGCGGCGGCGGCCGTCGCGCTGGAGACGACGATCGTCGCGCACGGCTTCCCGCCGGGCGAGGGCGTCGCGGTCGGGCTCGAGAGCGAGCGGAGGATCCGGGAGGCGGGAGCGGTGCCCGCGACGATCGGCGTCCTCGACGGCGAGATCAGGGTCGGGCTGACGGCCGACGAGCTCGAACGCTTCACAGCGGACGTGCGCAAGCTAGGCCCGCGCGATCTGGCTGCCTGCGTCGCCTCGGGCGCGACCGGCGCCACAACCGTCGGCGGAACGCTTGCCGTCAGCCGGCAGGTCGGCATCCAGTTCATGGGCACCGGCGGGATCGGCGGCGTCCATCGCGGACCGCGGCTCGACATGTCCGCGGACCTGCTCCAGCTTTCCGCCTCGCCCGTTGTCGTCGTCAGCTCGGGCGTGAAGTCGCTGCTCGACGTCGAGGCAACGGCCGAGTTGTTGGAGGCGCTCAGCGTGCCGGTGCTGGGGTGGCGGACCGACACGATGCCGCGGTTCTACGACGCCTCCGGCGGGCCGCCGGTGACGGCGCGCGTCGACTCGGTCGAAGAGGCCCTGCGTGTCGCCCGCGCGCACTGGGAGCTCGTCGGCTGCGGCGTCCTACTCGCCCGACCGCCCGACGAGAGCCTCGACGTCGACGACCTGATCGAGGAGGCGCTGGCCGAAGCCGAGGCAGAGCGCATCAGGGGGAAGGGCGTAACGCCCTTCGTGCTGGCGCTACTGCACGAGCGCAGCGGCGGCCGGACGCTGGCAGTCAACCGTGAGCTTGCGGCTGCGAACGCGAAGCTAGCGGCCGAGCTCGCCATGGCCGCAAGATGAGCCGCGAGCTCCGCTTCGACTTCCCTGGTCTACGGATCGGCATCGCCGAGTACGAGGAGGGACCGACCGGCTGCACCGTCTTCCACCTCCCGCCCGGCGGCGCCGCCTGCTCGGTCGACATCCGCGGGGGCTCGCCCGGGACGATCGGCAACTACGAGTGGGCGCACGCGGTCTGCTTCGCGGGCGGCTCCCTGTACGGGCTCGAGGCCGCATGCGGCGTCGCCGCCGAGCTGATGGCGATGCGCGGCTACACCGTCGGCTGGGAGGACGTCGAGCTCGTCCTCGGCGCGATCGTGTACGACTTCGGACGGCGCGAGAACGCGGTCTACCCCGACCGGGAGCTCGGCCGCGCCGCGCTTCGTGCCGCCCGCGAAGGCGTCTTCCCGCTCGGACGCCGCGGTGCCGGCCGATCGGTCACCGTCGGCAAGACGTTCGGTCTCGAGCAAGGTGAGTTCTCGGGCCAGGGTGCCGCCTTCCGTCAGATCGGCCCGACCAAGATCGCGGTCTTCACGGTCGTGAACGCCTTCGGCGCGATCGTCGACCGCGAGGGGAAGGTCGTCCGCGGCCACTACGACCCTGAGCGCAGAACCCGAACAACGCTCGTCGAGGGCCTCGAAGCGCAGCTGCCGCAGGCGGCACCGGGGAACACGACTCTCACGCTCGTCGTCACCAACCAACAGCTGAGCCGCCGCGAGCTCCGGCAGCTCGGCGTCCAGGTGCACGCATCGCTGGCGCGCGCAATCCAGCCGTTCCACGCGCTGGTCGACGGCGACGTGCTCTACACGGTCTCGACCGCCGAGGTCGAGAACGAGGACCTGACCAGCATGAGCCTCGGCGTCTTGGCGTCGGAGCTCGCCTGGGACGCGGTGCTCAACTGCGTCGACGAGTCCGAGCCCAGTAGCGGATGAAGTAGAGCGGCACGGCGATGCCGAGAGCGAGGAACGTCGCGACCCCCCACGCCGTCGCGTGCCGGTTTCCGCGCCGGTCGGCATGCGCGAACACCGCCATCGAGACGGCCGCCGACAGAATCAGCGCGACGAGGAACTGACCGAAGCTGAGCTCGAACAACCGAGCCCGTGAACTACGTCACGGCGCCGAGAAACTCCTCGATCGTGAGCGCGCTCAGCGTCTGGAACTTGGCACTGCCGCGTGCGCCCAAGGCGACCGAGACCTTGGCGATCGTCGCGTTGTCGGGGGCCTCGACGACGTTGACGAAGTCGAACGGGCCCAGCGTGGCCCACTGGTGCAGCACCTTCGCGCCCAGCTCCTCGACGTCGCGGTTGACCTCCCGGAGGCGTTCGGGATTCGACTTCAGCGTCTGGACGCCCTGGGCCGTCAGGTTGGAGAGCAGGATGTAGGTCGGCATGCGCGGCTCCTTTCGGTAACTGGCGCGTGTGACTCTATTTCCCTCGCCGAGCGCGCGGTGACGTCAGACCTTCGCGCAGAGCGCCCGGCGCGACCCTCGCCGCCTGGTCGTCGTAGAGCAATGCAGCCGCGAAAAGCAGCAGCGGCGAGAGCAGCAGGATCGCGATGAAGGCGGCCACGCCGGACGCGGTCTCACCGAACTGCACGAGCAGGAACTGGAGCACTCCGGCACTGAGGAAGACGACGATCGCGGCCGCCGCCAGTGAGCCGAGGGCGTGCACGAAGTCCGCGCGGGAGAGTTGCAGCGCGCGGCGGAGCACCTCGGTCAGCTCGAGCCGCTCCGCTACCGCCACCGGCACGGCGAGGCCGAAGAGCGCGAACCACGCGAGTGCCGGCAGGACCAGGAGCGTCGCGAGAAACGGCACCGGCAGCAGCACCATCAGGCCGGCGACGAAGGCGATCAGGAGCGTCCGCGCAGGCGGTCGCCGCCGCCCCGATGCGACCACGGAGGCGCCGACGTAGGAGGCGCTGACCGCGGGAGCGCCGACGGCAAGCGCAATCACCAGCCGTGCCGCGCGAGATGCGCCTGCATCCGTGAACGAGGTGATCGCGATCCCCGCCAGCGTGGGCGGCACGCCGAGGAGCAGCGCGATCCAGAAGCGCCGACCGTACAGCCGCATCGCTTCGCCGACAAGCTGGCCGGCGGTCCGCTCCGCGGGAGGCGCGGGCGGCGGAAGGCTTCGCTGTCGCTCGCGCGCCATGGGGCAACGCTATCCCTACACTCGGCAGCGTGGGCTACCGGGTCATTCAGCCAGACGAGCTCGAGTGGGAGACACGCCCATCTGAGCCCGGTCAGGCCGAGCGCCACCGAGCCGCTCTCAGCGAGCTCGGGGCTTTCGAGCACACTCGGGCAAACCTGTGGCGGTACGAGCCGGGCGCGGAAGGCCGCAGGCACCGCGACAGGGTCCAGGAGGAAACGTT
>JBKPFE010000316.1:0-3656 GCA_046728705.1 Actinomycetota bacterium | reverse complement strand
GCGCCGTGCCCGACGCGCTCGAACTCCTCGATCGCGCGCCGCAGCGACGTCGTCGCTTCCGCGAGCAGCTCCCGGTGCATGTTCACGATCCCGAGGTTGATGAGGCAGCCGCCGATCTCCTCGATGTTTCCGATCCGCTCGGCGAGCTCGAGGCCGCGCTCGAGGGCCTCCGCCGCCTCGTCCAGGCGACCGAGCTGCCGGTACGCGTCGCCAATGATTCGCATCGTCGTCGTCAAACCGCGCTGGTCGTTGTGCTCCTCGAGGATCTCGCGCGCCTGGAGGGCGTTGCCCAACGCCTCTTCGAAATCGCCCTTCACGGTTTGCGCCCGCGCGAGCTGCAGGAGAAGCAAGCCGACGACCGGCGTCCGCGCAGGCGCGGCTTCCAGGCCGGCTTCCAGGACGTCGATCGCCTGGTTCACGCGCCCGGAGACGGCGAGGCAACGTCCCTGCTCGAGCCAGAGCGGGGTCAGGTCAACGCCCTTCAGCTCTTCATGTGTGAACGCCTCGTTCGCGATCTGAAGCGCCTCGTCGTACCTACCCTGCTTCTGTCGCGTCGAGACCAGTCCGCTCCACGCGCGCACGTCGCTCGTCGCATCGCGAACGGCGGCATACAGCGTGATCGCTTCGTCGTACGCACCGACGAAGTCATGGAGGTCGGCGAGGCTGAGCTGGATCTCGGGAAGGCGGGCGCCCACAGCGGGGTTGTCCGCCGCGACCTCAACCGCCCGCTGGAAGTGAAGGATGGCCTCTTCGTTCGCAAAGAGCCTTCGCGCCCGTTCGCCGGCGCGGATCAGGTAGTCGATCGCTTTCCCTCCGGCTTCACCCAGGTAGAGGTGGCGGGCAAGCAGGTCGATGATCTCGTCACCGGCGCCGTACATCGCCTCGGCGACCTCGGCGACCCGCCGGTGCAGGTCGCGCCGCTTTCGTCGGAGCATTCGCGAGTACGCGACGTCCTGAACGAGTCCGTGATGGAACATCAACCGCCGATCGCCGTCTCCGTCAATGGGGTCGAGGAACCCTGCGGCGACGAGCCGTTCGAGAGCACTCTGCAGCTGGGGCGCGTTCGTGACTGCCTCGAGCAGCGGCACCTGCACCCGGCGGCCGATCACGGAGGCGGTCTGGAGGATCGAGGCGTCGGCGCGCGAGAGCAGGTCGATCCTAGAGGCGAGCAGTTCCTCGATCGTGGGCGGCACACCTTCGGCGTCCCAGCCCGGCTGGGTCCGCCAGGAGCCGTTCTGCCGTGTTAGAGCGCCCGTCTCCTGCAGCGAGCGCAAGAGCTCCTCGATGAAGAGCGGGTTCCCGGCCGTGCGGTCACGAACGAGTGCGGGAAAACCCTCCTGAACCTCCCCCGCGAGTAGGCTGCCGACGAGTGCCGCCACCCCTTCTTCGTCGAGCGGCTCGAGGGCGATCCCGCGACGCGGCGTGTCGGCGGCGAGCTCGGCGAGCGCCGGTCCGGCTTCCGGGCGGGCAATGAAATAGAACGCGAGCGGCTCCCGCTCGCACAGCTGCGCGAGCTGCCGCGTCAGCTCGGCCGAGGAGCCGTCGAGCCAGTGCACATCCTCGAGCGCGAGCACGACCGGGCGTTCCCTCGTCACCGCGCGGAGCGTGGTGGCGAAGGCGGCATGGAGGCCGCGGCGGAAGGCCTCGGGCTCCAGCCCCGCGACTTGCTCCGACACGTCAGGCAGGCCGAGCAGGCGGGCGAAGAACGGGACGGCGGTTGCGGCACCTGCACGCTCAAGTGTGTCGGCGAGACGGCGCTGTGACTGCTCCGGCTCATCCTCGCTGCGGACCCCGCCGAGAAGGCGGACGAGCTCTGCGTACGGCCAGTACGCGAGCGAGGCGCCGTAGGAGAGACAGCGCGTCTGCAGCCACCGCAGACCGAGCTCGTTGGCCCGGGCCTCGACGGCCTCGGTCAAGCGAGACTTCCCGACGCCGGGTTCGCCTGTGACGGTGACGATCCCGCCGCGCCCGCCGTTGAGAGCCTCGAGCACGTGGCCGATCGCGGCCAGCTCCCGGTCTCGTCCGACGAGGGTCGCACCTCGGTGGCTGGGCCGGGGCGCGGGAGCCGTTCGTCTGCCGAGTAGCCGCCAGGCCGGCACGGGCTCCGCCTTCCCCTTCAGGGTCAGGTCGCCGACAGACTCGAATTCGAACATGTCATCGGTCAGCTTCCTGGTCAGCTCGCTGACGTAGGTCTCGCCGGAGGGCGCGGCCGACTCGAGCCGTTGCGCGAGGATCACGGAGTCGCCGAGCACGGAGTAGTCCATCCGCGCCTCACTACCGAGGATGCGGGCGATCCCGTGCCCGGACGTGACGCCGACGTGCAAGGTCAGCTCGGCCTCGTGCGGGAGCTCGCGGCCGAGTCGCTCCAGCTCGGCGTGCATCTCGAGCGCGACGATGAGCGCCCGAGCGGCGTCGTCCTCGTGCGTTACCGGGGCTCCGAAAAGGGCAAGCAGGGCATCGCCCGCGAACTTCTCCACATAGCCCTCGTAGCGACCGACGATACTGCTTAGGCCCGCGATGACTGGGTCGATTACCTCGAGCAGCTGCTCGGGGTCGAGCCGGTCCGCCAATGACGTAAAGCCGGAGACGTCGGCGAAGAGAGCGGTGATCAGGCGCCGCTCCTCGGGGATCTCGCCGCCGGCCTCGATGAGCCGCTCGGCCACCGGTCCCGCGACGAAGCTGCGGAGCGTCTCGGCGACGTCCTGATCAGGCTCAGTGGGAGCAGGCGCGGTCAGGGCTGCCTCGGCCTGCGCGCCGCAGTGGCCGCAGAAGCGCATCCCCAGGGGGTTCTCGCCGCCGCACGCGTCGCACGTCCAGATCGCCATGGCCCAAGTCAGTCTAGGCTGACCCTTCGGGACTAGCGCCGTTCGCCGGGCGGGACACCGTGGCAAATTGGGTTTCGTCGGCTTAGCGAAGCCGCTTGCGTGCGCCTCGACGTCGTCCTTCGTGGTCGTCCTGGTCGCCTTCGGCCGACGCGCCAGTAAGTTCCGGCTCGACCTCTTCGGGGTCGTCCCACAAGGGACCCTCGAAGACATGGGCCTGGAGATCCTTGTCCTGGTGATTGTTCGGCTCCAGCTCCCGGAATGGCTACCTTCCTACTGGGAACGGGCTGCCGCCGCGTCTGTGTCACTTTTGCCGACGGGCTTCCGCGGGATGGACAGGAATTACGGCGGCGGATTGCCGAGCTTCCCGGCTTCGGCGAGATGAAGATCAAGGCGCTGAGCGCGGTGCTCGCCAAGCGCATCGGCATCGAGCCGGTAAGGGAGATCGCGTCGACCTTCGCGAGGCTCGGGGACGTCGACTCGCGCGAGGCGCTGGAGCACTATCAAGCGCTCAAGCGCGAGTGGAAGGCGAAGATCCGCGCCGAGGCGTCCTGACCTACTCGATCGTCGCCCGCGACGCGGAGACCGGCGAACTCGGCGCCGCCGTCCAGTCGCGCGCCTTCACTCGCGGGGCGGGCGTGCTCTGGGCGAAGCCGGGCGTCGGCGTGGTCGCCACGCAGTCCTGCGTGGAACGCCAGCTCGGGCTCGGGCTACTCGAGACAGGCAAAACGCCGGAGCAGGCGCTCGCGGCGCTCATGACCGCCGATCCCGACGACCGCCGTGCGCCAGGTCGCCATCCTCGCAGCGAACGGATCGGCCGGCGCACATACGGGG
>JBKPFE010000240.1:0-1153 GCA_046728705.1 Actinomycetota bacterium | reverse complement strand
CGTGTGCCCTCGTCGCGCGCGCGCTCGACGATCACGCGCATCGCGGTCAGGTCGTAGATCTCGTTGAACTCCTTGCCCTTCTTGGCCATCTTGTCGTAGATGGAGTAGAAGTGCTTCGCGCGGCCTGAGATCTCGGCCGGGATGTCCACCTTGTCCAGCTCGCGCTGGAGCACGTAGGCCGCCTCACGGACGAGCTCCTCGCGGTCGGCCCGGCGTTCGTTGACCATCGCCTTGATCTCGGTGTACTTCCGCGGGTGGAGCGTCTCGAACGCGAGGTCCTCGAGCTGCCACTTCATCGTGTGGATGCCGAGCCGGTGCGCCAGCGGCGCGTACACCTCGAGCGCCTCGCGGGCCTTTTGCACCTGCTTCTGCTTGCCGAGGTACTCGATCGTGCGCAGGTTGTGGAGCCGGTCGGCGAGCTTGATCAGGATCACGCCCGGGTCCTGCGCCATCGCCAGGATCATCTTCCGGTAGTTCTCGGCCTCCGCCTGCTCGCGGCTCTGGAAGCTGACGCGGGTCAGCTTGGTGACGCCGTCGACGAGCTGCGCGATCTCTTCCCCGAACTCGGCGGTGACCTCGTCGAGGGTCACGTCCGTGTCCTCGACGACATCGTGGAGAAGCGCTGCGGCAATCGTCCAATCGTCGAGCTGGAGCTCGGCGCAGATGCGGGCGACGGAGTAGGGATGCTGGATGAACTCCTCGCCGGAGCGCCGTTGCTGGCCGGCGTGTGCCTTCGCCGCGAACCGGAAGGCACGGGCGAGCAGATCGCGGTCGACGTCGGGGTTGTACTCGGCAACCTCGGCGATCAGCTCGTCGATCAGGTCTTGATGTCGTTCAGGAGCTTCGAGAATTGCCATCTCGGTCAGTGTACTTCGGAGGAAGGAGGTGACCTCCTCAGCCCGAAAACGGCCGGGCCGTGCATTTCCGACGCCGACAGAAGCAAAAAGCGCTCGCGCTCGCTCGCCTGCTCGCGGCGCTCGATTCCCTAAGCCGCGTCCGCCAGCGGTACGTCTTCGAGTAGCAAGCGGAATCTCGCCGACTCGAGCAGCTGCCGCCTCGGGCCGCCCCGCTCGAGCCCCAGCTCGGCGAAGATCGCCCGCGCCTCGGGGGCCTGGCCGGCCTCGTCCTTGCGGAACTCGTCCGCGAGCCAGGC
>JBKPFE010000345.1:0-5251 GCA_046728705.1 Actinomycetota bacterium | reverse complement strand
GTTCTACTGCGCGTCGGTCACGCGCTGCTACCCCGGCAAGTCGCCGTCGGGATCGGGCGACCGCACGCCGACGACCCGCGAGCAGGAGCTCTGCGCGTTCTGGCGGGAGTGGGAGCTCCGGTTGATCCGGCCGGAGTTGATTCTCGTCGTCGGCGGACTCTCGGCCAGACGGCTACTCGGCGTCTCCAACCTGGCTGACTGCATCGGCCGACGGTTCGACCTCAATGGCGCCGTCGCGATCCCGCTGCCCCATCCGTCCGGGACGAGCCGCTGGCTGAACGACCCGGCCAATCGCGAGCGGCTGGCCGACGCGCTCGCGGTCGTCAAGGACGAGCTGAGGCGGCTTCGAACTGCGCTTCCTCAGTCGAGCCCGTGAGTGCGAGCGTCGACGAGCGTCCGCCCGAGATCAGCTGCGCGACGGCGTCGAAGTAGCCGGCGCCGACCTCGCGCTGGTGGCGCATGGCCGTGTAGCCGTGCTCCTCGAGCTCGAACTCATGCTCCTGGACGCGCACGTAGGCCGGCATGCCCTCCTCGACGTATCCCCGCGCCAGCTCGAACATCGCCGCGTTCAGCGAGTGGAAGCCCGCGAGCGTGATGAACTGGAACTTGTAGCCCAGCTCGCCCAGCTCTTGCTGGAACCCGGCGATCTGCTCGTCATCCAAGTGTTTGCGCCAGTTGAACGAGGGCGAGCAGTTGTACGCCAACAGCTTGCCGGGGGAGCGCTCGTGGATCGCCGCGGCGAACTCGCGCGCCTCGCCCATATCCGGCGTCGAGGTCTCGAACCAGACGATGTCCGCGTACGGCGCATAGGCGAGCGACCGCTTGATCGCCGGCTCCAGGCCCGACCGGACGTGAAAGAACCCCTCGGGGCTGCGCTCGCCGGTCAGGAACTCCTCGTCGGCCGGGTCGACGTCGCTCGTCAGCAGCGTCGCCGAGTCGGCATCCGTCCGCGCGATCAGCACGGTCGGCACGCCCATCACATCCGCCGCCAGCCGCGCCGCCTTCAGCGTCCCGATGAACTGCGAGGTCGGGACGAGCACCTTGCCGCCGAGGTGCCCGCACTTCTTCTCGGATGCGAGCTGGTCCTCGAAGTGCACGCCCGCAGCACCGGCCTCGATCATCCCCTTCATCAGCTCGAAGGAGTTGAGATTGCCGCCGAAGCCGGCCTCGGCGTCGGCGACGATCGGCGCGAACCAGTCACGCGTGACGTTCGCCTCTTGGTACTCGATCTGATCGGCACGCTGGAGCGCCTTGTTCAGCCGCCGCACCAGCGCGGGCACGCTGTTCGCCGGATAGAGACTCTGGTCCGGGTACGTCTCGCCGGCGAGGTTGTTGTCGCCCGCGACCTGCCAGCCACTCACGTAGATCCCTTTCGCGCCGGCCTTGACCATCTGCACTGCCTGGGCACCGGTGATGGCGCCAAGGGTCGGCAGGTAGTCCTCGGTGTGGAGCAGCTCCCAGAGCCGCTCCGCGCCGCGACGAGCAAGCGTGTGCTCGATCTGGATCGAGCCCCGCAGCCGGTCGACGTCCTCGGGTGTGTAGTCCCGGCGGACTCCGCCCCAGCGTGATTGTCCGTTCAGCTTGCTCATCAGTCGGCTCTCCTCAGTCGATGTAGTCGTAGGCGGGCAGGGTCAGAAACTCGATGAACTCGTCCGCGAGCGCGACGCGCTCGAACAGCTCTCTCGCCTCCGGGAAGCGGCCGCCGTCCGGCAGCTCCTCGTCGAGCACTTGACGAACGCGCCCGGGCGTCACCTCCCCGTGGTGAACCCACTGCCAGATCTGAGAACGCGAGATCTCGGCCGTCGCCGCATCCTCCATCAGGTCGTCGATCGCCGCGGCCCCGACGCCGCGCAGCCACGACTCGAGGTACCGGATCCCCACGCTGACGTTCGTTCGCAGGCCCTGCTCGGTGATCTCGCCGCCGTCGACGCGCAGGTCGAGGAGATCGGAGGCACCGACGTCGACGTCCGCGCGCTGCCGGTCGAGCTGGTTCGGCGCCTCGCCGAGCACGCCGTCGAACACCTCCGTCGCCACCGGAACGAGGTCGGGGTGCGCAACCCAGGTGCCGTCGAACCCGTCGCCTGCCTCGCGCACCTTGTCCTCGCGCACCTTCGCGAGCGCGGTCTCGTTGACCTCGGGATCGCGGCGGCTCGGGATGAAGGCGGCCATGCCGCCCATCGCGTGCGCGCCGCGCCGGTGGCAGGTCTTCACGAGCAGCTCTGTGTATGCGCGCATGAACGGCGTCGTCATCGTCAGCTGGGCGCGATCGGGCAGGACGAAGTCGGGTCTCGTGCGGAACTTCTTGATCAGGCTGAAGAGGTAGTCCCAGCGGCCGGCGTTCAGCCCGACGATGTGGTCGCGCAGCTCGTAGAGGATTTCGTCCATCTCGAAGGCCGCGAGGACGGTCTCGATCAGGACCGTGGCCTTGACGGCGCCGCGCGGCAGGTCGAGCTCGTCCTCGGCGAAGTCGAAGACGCGGTTCCAGAGCCGCGCCTCGAGGTGGTTCTCGAGCTTGGCGATGTAGAAGTAAGGCCCGGTGCCGCGTTCGAGCAGCCTCGCGCCATTGTGGAAGACGTAGAGGCCGAAGTCGAAGAGCCCGCCCGAGATCGGTTCGCCGTCGACGAGCACGTGCTTCTCGGGCAGATGCCAGCCTCGCGGCCTCACGACGAGCACGGCGGGGTCCTCTGCGAGCTCGTAGCGCTTGCCGTTCGACTCGAGCTCGATCGTCTGCTCGACTGCGTCGATCAGGTTGACCTGGCCCTCGACGACGTTCTGCCACGTGGGCGAGTTCGCGTCCTCGAAATCGGCCATGAAGACGCGCGCGCCCGAGTTGAGCGCGTTGATCACCATCTTGCGATCGACAGGGCCGGTGATCTCGACTCTCCGGTCCTGAAGGTCGGCTGGCGCGGGCGCCACTTGCCAATCGCTCTCGCGGACATCATGAGCCTCGGGAAGAAAGTCCGGCAGCGCGCCGGCGTCGAGCTCGGCCTGGCGAACCGCGCGTGCATCGAGCAGGCGCCTGCGCTCCGCGCCGAACTCGCGCTGGAGCGAAGCGACGAACGCGAGCGCCTCGGGCGTCAGGATCTCTGCGACCCTGCCCTCGACGGGCGCACGAACGTCGGCGACGCTATTCGTTCGCGTGATCGCGCTCACAGGGCTCCGGGCAGGTGCACGGTGCGTGCTCCGAGCGGAGGAAGAGCTCGCTCCCCCTCGCCGGGCTCGGCTCCACGCTCGGCTTGCGGCGCAGTGGTCTCAATAGGTTCACGGTGCCTCCTTCCGTCGAAGGCATCCCACCCTATGAAGGCCGTGGTATAAACACCAACTGTTTAGTTCGATGTTTTGATAGAAAGCGTCTATATGCGACTCGAGCAGCTGAACGCCTTCGTCGAGGTTGCGCGCCGCGGGAGCGTCAGCCGTGCGGCCGAGGCCTTGTACGTGACGCAGCCGACGCTGACCGCTCGCCTGAAAGGCCTGGAGCAGGAGCTCGATGCCAAGCTGTTCGTCCGTTCTCAGCGCGGGATGCGGCTTACCGACGCGGGCCGCGCCTTCCTCCCATTCGCCGAGCGAACGATCGACACCGTCGCGAGCGGACGTCGACTGCTGGCCGAGCTTGCCCGCGGCGAGAGCGGTCAGCTGGCGCTCGGCGCCGCGCCCGCGGTGAGCACCTACGTGCTGCCGCGCATCCTCACCCGCTTTCGTCGCACGCATCCGAAGGTCTCGCTCGCGGTCCGGACTGGACACTCGGAGGAGGTGCTCGAGCTCGTGCTGCGCGAGCAGGTGCAGGTCGGGCTCGGCCGCGCTTTGCACCACCCCCAAGTCGAGGCGATCCCCCTGTACGAGGACGAGCTCGTACTCGTCGTCGATCCCAGGCACCGGTTCGCGGAGGAGCAGGAGATCGGCCCGGACGAGCTGACCGACGTGCAGCTGATCCTCTTCGACCGCACGTCGAGCTACCACCGGCTGACGAGCGAGTTCTTCGAGAGCGTCGGCGCCGTCCCGCGCGGGGTCATGGAGCTGGACAACATCGACGCGGCGAAGAAAATGGTCGAGCAGGGATTGGGGGTTGCTTTCCTCCCCCACACAGCCGTGTCCGCGGAGCTGGACGCAGGGTCGCTCAAAGCCGTGACGCTCGCCGACGCGCCGTCGCCCAAGCGCCGTATCGTCATCTTCCGGCGCCGCGACTCGGGCCCGCCGTCCGGCCCGCTCCAGGCGTTCCTGAACTGCCTCTCGGATCTGAGGCCGAGCCTGCAGGACGAGGCTCACCGCTCGACGGCGTAGCTGGGCGCTTCCGCGGTCTCTGGGACCACGATCGGCGCGGCTAGATTCTGACGATGGCCACCGTTCCTTCCTACCGCAGCACTTTCTGGCGATTGCTGGGCTTTCTCAGGCCGTACAAGTGGTCGCTCGTGGTCTCGGTCCTGCTCGCCGTCGGCTCGCAGGCCGCGGCGGTCGCGATCGCGTTTCTGACGGGGAACGGGCTCGAGGAGGCCGTTCGCTCGGCCGACCGCCGGACGATCTGGCTCTACGCGCTCGCGATTCTCACGATCGGCCTGATCCGATCGCTGCTGATGATGGGGCGGCGGCTGATTTCGGGCCGGCAAGCGCTCGGGGTCGAGTTCGACATGCGCAACGGGCTCTACGCGAAGCTGCAGCGGCTGTCGTTCGGCTTCTACGACCGGCACCAGACCGGTCAGCTGATGTCGCGCGCGACCGTCGATCTCCAGGCCGTCCGCTTCTTCCTCGGCTACGGCCTGATCTTCTTCTTCCAGCACGTGCTCACGATCGTCGGGGTCGCCGTCGTCATGTTCGTCCTCGACTGGCGGCTCGCGCTCGCCGCGACGGCGATCACGCCGCTGATCGTGCTCGTCGCCTACCGCTACTCGAGCGCCTCGCACCCTGTGCTGCGCGACGTCCAGCAGAAGATGGCGGATGTCGCCACGGTCGCCGAAGAGAACATCGTCGGCGTCCACGTCGTCAAGTCCTTCGCGCAGGAGCGCACCGAGGGGGAGAAGTTCGCCGACCGGTCGGAGGCGGTCTTCGGCCGCAGTGTCGACGCCAACCGCCAGCGCGCGCTGTATGTGCCGCTGCTGTCGTTCCTTCCGCTCTTGGCCCAGGCGGTCGTCCTGCTCGTCGGCGGCCGGATGGTCGTGAACGGCAGCCTCGGGCTCGGGTCGTTCATCACGTTCAACATCCTCGTCGCCATGCTCGTGATGCCGTTGCGGATGCTCGGCATGTGGATCGGCCAGGCGCA
>JBKPFE010000224.1:0-1482 GCA_046728705.1 Actinomycetota bacterium | reverse complement strand
AACGTGTCGAGCTCGCCCCAGTGAACGTCGGAGAGGAACTGCTCGAGCGCCTTGTGCAGCATCGGCCCGCGCCACATGACCGGCGCGTTGTCCTCGAGGAAGAAGCCGATCGACATCAGCTTGAGCTCGTCGCGAACCGGTGGGACGATCATCCTGTCGACGACGACCGGCCGCTGCCGGACGCCGAGCATGTGCGGGATCGAGTGGCCGTAGACGTCGGCGTCGAGTACCCCGGTCCGGTGGCCCAGCCGCGCGAAGGAAGCGGCCAGGTTCGCGGTGAGGGTCGACTTGCCGACCCCGCCCTTGCCGCTGGCGACCGCGATCACACGCGTCGAACGGTCGAGCGAGATTCCCTTCGTCCGCGGTGAGACGCCGCCGCGGAGCCGCGTCGTCAGCGCCGCCTTCTCCTCCGGGCTCATCACGTCGAACTCGAGCGAGACCGACTCGATTCCGGGCAGGGGGAGAAGCTCACGCTGCACCTGCTCCTCGAAGCTGTGCCGTAGCGGGCAGCCGGGGACCGTGAGTGCGATCGTGACGGCGGCGTGGTCACCCTCGACGTCGACGCCGCGCACCATTCCCAGCTCGGTGACGGGCTTCTTCAGCTCTGGGTCGATGACCCGGCTCAGGGCCTCGGTGATCTGCTCCGGGGTCGGCTGCATCGCTACAAAGCCTAGACGCCCAGCAACTCCTTCAGCTTGAGCCCGTTCTTGACTGCGTACCCCTCCCAGTCGTTGTTGAAGTACGCGTGGACGTCGGCGCCCGAGTCGCGCCAGCCGGCGATCCTGTCGGCCCACTCCTCCAGCTCGTGCTCGGAGTAGTTCCCGTTCCGCCCGCGGGAGCCGCGGTGGAAGCGGATGAACGTCCAGTCCGCAGTCAGCTCCAGCGCCCGGAACGGGTACTTCGGGCTGTCCGGGATCACGAGCGCGACATTTCGCCCGCGGAGCAGGGCGTACACCTCGTCCACGTACCACGACGGCTCGCGGAACTCGAAGCAGTGACGCCCGCCGGGGAGCGCCTCGAGCGCGGACGCGAGGCGCTCGTCGTCGCGCTTGAAGTTCGGCGGCAGCTGCCAGAGGACCGGGCCCAGCTTCGGCGAACGCACGAGCGGGTCGATCCGCTCGTAGAACCGCCGGAGCCCACTCTCGAGGTCGGCGAGCCGCCTGATGTGCGTCAGGTAGCGACTCGCCTTGACCGCGAACAGGAAGCCGGGCGGGCTTTGCTCGACCCAGCCCTGGACGGCCGCGACGGTCGGCAGCCGGTAGAAGGTGTTGTTGATCTCGACGCTGTCGAAGAGCGTCGCGTAGTGCTCGAGCCAGCGCTTCGGCGGCAGCCCTTTCGGGTAGACGCGCTCGCGCCAGTGCGGGTAGTTCCACCCCGAGCAACCAATCCGGACTGCGCTCACATGACCAGGATCTCCGCGAGCCGGTCTCGTAACTCCTCGGTCGCCGCGGCGACCACGAGCGAGCGCGGGGCGGTGTCGAG
>JBKPFE010000269.1:0-7159 GCA_046728705.1 Actinomycetota bacterium | reverse complement strand
GGTCGTCAAGGGCGGGCTGATCCTCGACCTGGGCGTCCGCGGCTTCCTGCCGGCCTCGCTCGTCGACATCCGGCGAGTCCAGGACCTCGACGAGTTCCTGGGCCAGACGCTCCGCTGCAAGGTGATCGAGCTCAACCGCTCGCGCAACAACGTCGTCCTCTCGCGCCGCGCCGTCCTCGAGGACGAGCGCAAGGAGATGCGGCAGGCGATCCTCGACCGGCTCCAGCCCGGTGACGTCGTCGAGGGCCAGATCTCGAACATCGTCGACTTCGGCGCGTTCGTCGATCTCGACGGCATGGATGGCCTGATCCACATCTCGGAGATCTCGTGGAGCCACGTGAACCACCCGTCCGAGGTGCTCGAGATCGGCCAGACCGTGAAGGTCAAGGTGCTCGACATCGATCGGGACCGCCAGCGCATCTCGCTCGGACTCAAGCAGACTCAGAGCGACCCCTGGCAGCAGGTGCTCGACCAGTACAGCGAGGGCGACGTCGTCGAGGGCAAGGTCACGAAGGTCGTCACCTTCGGCGCCTTCGTCGAGATCATGCCCGGCGTCGAGGGGTTGGTTCATATCTCCGAGCTCGCACAGCACCACGTCGAGAATCCGCGCGAGGTCGTCGCCCAGGGGGACCAAGTGCAGGCGAAGATCATCGAGGTCGACCCCGAGCGGCGCCGGCTGTCGCTGTCGCTGAAACGCGTCGAGGGCGAGGGCCCCACGCCGGCCTCCGAGCTTGGGCTCTCCGACGAGGTCTTCGGCAGCGACCATCAGACCGGAGCCGAGCCCTCGCCTGAGCCGGTCGCCGCCCCCGAGGAGCCCGTGCTAGACGTCGAGGCTCCGCCGGAGCCGGAGCCGGAGCCGACGCCCGAGCCCGAGCCCGAACCTGAAGCGGCGCTCGCCCCGGAAGAGAGCGACGAGCAGCAGCAATAGACCCGTTGCCGTCGCCATCACCGGCGGCATCGGGGCAGGCAAGAGTGAGGCGCTGAGGGCATTCGCCCGGCACGGCGCCGCCGTCGTCTCCAGCGACGAGATCGTGCACCACCTGCTCCGCACCGACCCCGAGGTGAAGGACGCGATGGCCGAGCGGCTGGGCGAAGGGATCCTCGGCGCCGACGGGGAGATCGACCGGAGCCGCGTCGCCGAGCGCGTGTTCGACGATCGAGAGTCGCTCGCGTGGCTCGAGGCGCTGCTGCACCCGAGGGTCTCGGCCGAGTACCTGCGCTGGCGGGAGCAACTGGCACAGCTGCCCAACCCGCCGGCGGTCTCCGTCACCGAGGTGCCGCTCCTCTACGAGGTCGGCGCGCAGGATCGCTTCGACAAGGTCGTGGTCATCACCGCACCAACGAAGCTGCGGGAGGCGCGGGCTGGCGTTCCGCTCGCCGGCCGCTCCGACCGCCTCTTGCCCGACCGCGAGAAGGTCGAGCGGGCCGACTTCGCCTACGTCAACACGGGCACGCTCGAGGAGCTCGATGCGTTCATTGCGGGCGTGATGGAGCAGCTGACGCCGATCTGACGCTTGACAGACGCCGCAGTGATGTCATAATGACATCATGGAGACGGCAAGATTCGTCGAAAAGCTCGAGCGCGACCTCGCTTCGGTGGCTGCACTCGGGGACGACGCGGTCGCCGAGGCCGCGGAACGCCTGACCCAGGCGCTCCGCGGTTCCGCAGGCCTTCGGCTGATGGAGGCGCTCGGCGAGGCGGCGCTGGAGATCAGCGCGCAGCTTCCGGACGGCCACGTCGAGGTTCGCCTCATCGGCCCCGACCCCGAGCTCGTCTACGTTCCGGCGGAGCCGCCGGAGCCGGAGCCGGCGCCGGCCCGGGAGGAGGACGGCCTTGCGGCGAGGATCACGCTGCGCCTCTACGACAGCCTGAAGCGCGAGCTCGAGGCCGCGGCCGCGCGTGAGGGCGTTTCACTCAACACCTGGCTGGTCCGGACGCTGTCCCGCAGCACGGCGCCGCCTCCGCCGCGACGCACGGGCAGGCGCCTGACGGGCTACGCCAAGAACTGAGGGAGGGAGCAATGAGGACGGAGAAGTTCGCAACGCCTGGAGACGTAGAGCTCACCATCGAGATCCCCAAGGGTGACGTCGAGCTCGAGGCTGTCGAGACAAAGGAGACCACGGTTGAGCTCGAGGCGCGCGGGCGCGATGCCGACGAGTTCGAGCGCGAAGTCCGGATCGAGGCCCGGCCGCGGGGGGCGGGGCACGAGGTCGTCGTCGATGCGAGCGCTCGCCGCGGCCTGCTCGGATTTCGCGAAGGCGAGTACCGGGTTCGGATCACGGCGCCCGAAAGCACGACCGTGCGTGCCGAGCTCGCCTCGGCGGACATCAGCGGCAGAGGGCGCTTCGGGGCCGTCGAGATCGATGTCGCCACGGGCGACGTGGCCTTCGAGGAAGTCGAGGGCGAGGCTAAGATCAACACCGCCTCAGGCGATGTCGAGCTGCGCCGGGTCGGCGCGGCGAAGGTGAATTCTGCCTCGGGTGACGTGCGGATCGACGAGTCCGCAGCCGACGTCGAGGTCAACACGGCGTCCGGTGACATCGATCTCCGGCGAGTCACCGCCGGCGAGGTCAAGCTGCATTCGGCTTCCGGCGACGTCGAGGTCGGCATCGCCAAAGGCTCAAGGCTTTGGGTCGACGCTCAGTCGCTCTCCGGTGACACCGCGTCAGAGCTCGAGCTCGAGCCTGCCCCGTCCGGAGAGGACGAGGGCCCACTTGTCGAGCTGCGCGCGCAGACGATGAGCGGCGACATCTCCGTCCGCCGGGCGTGAACGAACAGCTCCCCGAACCGCCTCCGCTGTTGCGGCAGCCGGAGTTCCTGAAGCTGTGGGCGGCGCAGTCGATCTCGCAGATCGGCGACCAGATCAGCTACCTCGCACTGCCGCTCGTCGCCGTATTGACGCTGGACGCCTCCGCCTCCCAGATGGGCTTCCTCGTCGCGGCCGAGCTGATGCCGCACCTGCTCTTCTCGCTCTTCGCAGGGGTCTGGATCGAGCGGTCGCGGCGGCGACGGCGCTTGATGATCGTCGCCGACCTCGCCCGGGCTCTGCTCCTCGCCTCGGTCCCGCTCGCCGCCGCCTTCGACGTGCTGAGCTTCCCGCAGCTCTATGCGGTGGCGTTCGCGGCCGGGACGTTCGCGGTCATGTTCGACATCAGCTGGCCGACGCTCTTCGTCGCGGTCGTGCCGCGTCGCGACGTCGTCGACGCGAACAGCAAGATGAGCCTCAGCCGCGCCCTGTCGTTCGTCGTCGGGCCGTCGGCGGCGGGGTTCCTCGTCCAGGCGCTGACGGCGCCGGTGACGTTGCTCGTCGATGCGTTCTCGTTTCTGGGCTCGGCCCTTTTCCTGACCCGGCTCCGAGCGCAGGAGCCGCCGGTCGAAGAGGATGGCAACGGCGTTCTCGGGAGCCTCCGGGACGGGCTGCGCTTCGTCTTGCGTGACGAGCTGATCCGCTCCGACCTCGCCTGCGCGGCGACGGTCAACCTCTTCAACTTCGTCTTCTACGCGATCTTCGTCCTCTACGCGACCAGAGAGCTGGGAGTCGCGCCGGGGACGCTGGGCATTGCGCTCGGATTGGGCGCGGTCGGCGGCATCATCGGCGCGCTCATTGCTCCGAGGCTCGAGCGCGTGATCGGCATCGGGCGCTCGGTCGTGCTGGGGTCGGTGCTCTTTCCCGCCCCGCTCATCCTCGTGCCGATCGCGTCCGGCTCGGAGCTTCAGCTCGGCTTGATGCTCGGCGCGGCTGAGTTCTTCTCCGCCGTCGGGGTGATGATCTTCGACGTCTCGGCGGCGAGCATGGCCTTCCTACGGATTCCCGACAGGATTCGGGCGAGGGCGGCCGGGTCGTTCCGCTTCGTCAACTACGGCGTCCGGCCCCTCGGCGCGCTGCTCGGCGGCGCGCTCGGCACGGCGCTCGGGCTCCAGACGACACTGTGGATCGGCGTCCTCGGCGCCCTCTTGGGAGTGGTCTGGCTCTTCTTCTCGCCGATCCCGCGGCTGCGCGAGGTTGCGGAGGCGGCGTAATGGAGACGAGCGTCCTCCGCAGCACCGCGCTGCGCGCCCTCCTCGCCGCCGAGGTGATCTCGACGACGGGCGCCCAGATGACCTGGGTGGCGCTGCCGTGGTTCGTCCTCCTCACGACGGGCTCGGCCACGCGCATGAGCGTGGTCATGGCAGCCGAGGCGATCGGCCTCGCGGCCGTCGGCTTCCCGAGCGGTCGGCTGTTGAACCGATTGGGCGCGCGACGGACGATGCTGCTCTGCGACGGGCTGCGCGGACCACTGATGCTCGTGATCCCGGTGCTTCACTGGGCCGACGCGCTGTCGTTCGGCCTGCTCGCCGCGGTAGCGTTCGCGCTCGGGGCTCTCAGCGCGCCGTACTTCGCGGCGAACCGGATGATCCTCCCCGAGCTGCTGGGCGAGGACGAGACCGTCGTCAGCCAGGCGAACGCGCTCTTCCAGGGTGCGACGCGTATCACGCTCCTCCTCGGCCCTGTGACGGCGGGCGTACTGATCGGCGTGATCGGAGCGCCGTCGGTCCTCGTCGTGGATGCCGCGACCTACGTCTTGGCGGTTCTGCTGGTCGGTCTCTTCGTGCCGGCGACGACACCGGTGGTGGCCGACGGCGAGGATCGCGGCGTCCTCGCCGGGCTTCGCTGGGTGTCACGCGAGCCGCTGATTCGAACGTGGCGCTTCTGCATCATCGTCGGCGATATCGCGTGGCAGGCGATCTTCGTCGCGATTCCCGTGCTCGTCGTCGCGCGGTACGACTCCGATCCGCGCGTCGTCGGCGCGCTGTTCGCGGCGTTCGGCGTAGGCGCGGTGCTCGGCAACACCGTCGCCTTTCGGCTCGTGAGGCAGGTCGACGGGCTCCAGCTGATCGCGCGGGTGGCGCTGGCCCAGGCGCTCCCGATCTGGCTCCTCGTTCTGCACCTCCCGGCGGCCGCGGCGGTCGGCGTCCTCTTCGTCTCGGGTCTGGCGAATGGTTTGATCAATCCGAGCCTGCACGCGATCGTCACACTCCGCATCCCGCCCGCGCTCCGCGGCACGGTGATGACCAGCCTGATGACGCTCTATGCGCTGGCGATGCCGATCGGGATCCTCGGCGCCGGGCCGCTGCTCGACGCGTTCGGCGTCGACCCGGTCTTCGCCGCCGCCGCCGCGGTGCAGACGCTGACGATGGCCGGGGTGGCGCTAGCAGCGGCCCGTGCTCGCGCCGCTACAGCCCTCGCTCCTCCAGCTCGTTCACCTTCGAGCACAGCGCTGCGAATCCGGCCTGGAGGAAATCGTTCGCGGCCGCGGCACCGAGCGTCCAGGTGAGCGCCCGTCCGAACCTCGGCGCCAGCATCTGGGATGACGCCAGTCCGGCCGCGGCCCAGGTACCGATGCAGCGCGAGCAGGTGACGAGCTCACCGAGCGCCCGCTGGATGCCTTCGCCCGCCGGCTGCTCCTCTTCTCCTTCGACGAAAGGCTGGCGGACGAAGCTCGCAACCCGTTCGTGCGAGAGCGTCCTCGAGGCTTTGAAGGTCGCAGCCGAGAGCGCGATCAGGTCGAGTGCCCTCGCGGGCGGCGAGCGCCTCGCGAGCGCCGAGACGAGGCCGAGCCCGGCCAGGAAGAAAGCGGCGATCGCAGCGTAGGCCTCGTTCGGCGGCGGTTCCCGAGCTTGGTCCACGGGATAGCCTGTTCCCACAATGGCCGCCTTCAAGACCTCCGAGGCCTACCGCCCCACGGCGGACCAGCCGCAGGCGATCGGGCAGATCGCCGAGGGCCTCACTGCCGGCGACCGGTTCCAGACCCTGCTCGGGGCCACCGGGACGGGCAAGACGGCGACGATGGCGTGGGCGATCGAGCAGGTCGGCAAGCCGGCGCTCGTCATCGCCCACAACAAGACGCTCGCCGCGCAGCTTTGCAACGAGTTCCGCGAGTTCTTCCCCGACAACGCCGTCGAGTACTTCGTCTCCTACTACGACTACTACCAGCCGGAGGCGTACGTCCCACAGGCAGATCTCTACATCGAGAAGGACTCGTCCCGAAACGACGACATCGACCGACTCCGCCATTCGGCGACCTCGTCGCTTCTCTCGCGGCGCGACACGATCATCGTCGCCTCGGTCTCGGCGATCTACGGCCTCGGCTCCCCCGAGGAGTACGAGAAGCGGCTCGTCGCGCTGCACGTCGGCGACGAGCAGGACCGGGACCTCATGCTCCGCAAGCTGATCGACATCCACTACACGCGCAACGACGCCTTTCTGGGGCGTGGGCGCTTCCGGGTCAAGGGCGACGTGATCGAGATCCAGCCGGCCTACGAGGAGTCGGCCTACCGGATCTCGATGTTCGGCGACGAGATCGAGCAGATCACGCACTTCGACCCATTGAGCGGCGAGGTGTATGGACGGCTCGAGTACCTGAACATCTTCCCGGCGACGCAGTACGTGACCTCGAAGCCCACGATCGAGCGTGCCGTCGACGAGATCCGCCACGAGCTCGAGGAGCAGGTGAAGCTGTTTGAGTCCGAGGGCCGGATGCTCGAGGCGCACCGGATCCGGCAGCGCACGGAGTACGACGTCGAGATGATGGTCGAGCTCGGTTTCTGCAACGGGATCGAGAACTACTCGCGGATCCTGGACGGCCGCCCGCCCGGCTCGGCGCCGTACACGCTGATCGACTACTTTCCGTCCGACTTCGTCGTCTTCATCGACGAGTCGCACCAGACGGTGCCGCAGATCGGAGGGATGTACGAGGGCGATCGCTCCCGAAAGCAGACGCTGGTCGACTTCGGCTTCCGCCTGCCTTCGGCGCTCGACAACCGGCCGCTCCGCTTCGACGAGTTCCTGGCGAAGGTGCCCCAGATGGTGTTCGTTTCCGCGACTCCGGGCCCGTTCGAGCTCCGTCATTCGACCCGTGTGGCCGAGCAGCTCGTCCGACCGACCGGGATCGTCGATCCCGAGGTGGAGCTGCGCGCGACCCGCAACCAGATCGACGACCTGCTGAACGAGATCCGGCACCGCGAGGAGGCGGCGGAGCGCGTGCTCGTCACGACGCTGACGAAGAAGATGGCGGAGGACCTGACCGACTACCTGCTCGAGTCGGGCGTCAAGGCGCGCTACCTCCACTCGGAGATCGACACGCTCGACCGGATCCAGCTGATCCGCGAGCTGCGGCT